>NZ_JAUBVJ010000105.1:0-25821 GCF_036702785.1 Microcoleus sp. AR_TQ3_B6
TCCCGCCCGTCCTTTTTGGACGGGCGGGACGCCCATCCCACTTTCAAGAGTGGAAGTTATTTAATTCTCATTCCTAAGTTTGTAGTCAGGACTCATAGTAATTGTTCATCGGCCTAGAGAAAAACTGAAGTCCTGACTACAAACACGCTTTATGAAGGGTAACTCACCGGAAATGTTGATAAATCACAAAATATAGCAGTTGTCAATTGGGTGAGGTACAGCTTTCTCAATTACGCAATGGAGGAATTACAATTACCTTGTTCTCAGGGAAGTGAAAACTGCTGGCGGTAATGTCAGTGACGGTTAGCGGCGATTAATTGCCTGCATCACTTTGAGCTTAGCGCAACAGTTCTTTGTTATTCAGAATAGCCGGCCAATTTTTGTTTGCTGAAGCAATGTGACCAGGAATATCCCCCATCCATTGTGCTTGTACTGTTTTATCGTAGTTGAGATAAAGCTTCCCATTAACGATTTTCCAGGCGTCAGGCTGGGTCACAACAAGATTCCCTTCACTGGTACCCTGCGCGCAATATCCACCGTATTGAGGAGCATACTTTTCAGGATTGTTAGCAAACATATCACGGTTTGCTGCACTAGCAAACATCCAAGTTGTTCCACCCCAATTATGTTTAAATTGGCTAACTCCCATAACTAATTTGCTTTGGGTGAAATAGGCTACGACATCCTGACCATCAAGAGCCACACCGTTTTCGGTGTAGAACTGAGGATGAAGGGTTGTTGTGCTGCTTTTACCAGCGCAAGGATTGGCTTTACCAGCACAAGGATTGGCTTTACCAGCGCAAGGGTTGGCTTTACCCGCGCAAGGGTTGGATTGTGCCACCTTGGATGAAACGGTTGTAGAGTTTAAGTTTGTGGCAGCCTGGAAATTGGCGTAGCTAGTATTAGTTGTTACCAAACCTAGAATGGTCGCAATGGCGATCGCGGTAATGTATTTTACTTTCATGTGTCTAATTTCCCGATAAATTGTTACTAATTCCACGCCCGATATTTCCTTGAGAGTTATCGATCTCTGAGAATTATGCTGGCTTTGTGTTTTCCTCAAAACTTGAGGTTATTTACATTAACACTCAATAAAATGAGTGCTAGATGAGGAAGAGATGCATGGGAGATAAAACTCTGAATACTTTATACGTCCCTTTCTTCAGCAAAAATTCATCTGGGAATTAGGAACGCATCATCTAGTTGCCCCGAATGTCTTATAGAGTGGAGATTAACCCTGACTATCCTTGAGAGTCCTTGATACACTCTTGGCTTAGAAACCGCGTTTCTTGCTAGATATCTCGTTTCTCAGCCCAAGATTGCTGATGAGAAACTTAGTAGTGCAGTAATTTAACCGCGAGTTGAGAAATTATGACAGGAAAAGACTGGTTAGTGACTAATGATGGACAGTACCGTGTTTGTGAGGCTACAAGTCAAATTGAAGATTTGACCCATCCCTACCGACTTTACCGCTTTTTAACTGACTTGGAAGATGTATTAGAGCAAATTAGTGATGATTATTTACGACTCCAGGCAATTTGTCCCCTTGTCCGCAGGTTGTTAGATAGTTCCTCCTGGTTTCAAATTTCTCTACTTGAGCCTGACTCTGAGACAGGCTGGGCAGTACAAACACTGTATGATGAACCATTTTTTCCTCTTACCGTGCAGTTGGTCGCTTGGGCTCCGGGTGCAGTTTCTCCGATTCACAATCATGCCAGTTGGGGACTGGTGGCGCTACTTGACGGACAGGAGAAAAATACTTTTTGGCAGCGATCGCCAACTCGCAAGTTTCCCGATAAAATTACAACAGTGGGAGATATTTTGCTTGCTCCTGGTGACGTTTTGTGCTTAATGCCAGATGCGATTCATCATGTGGAAGCACTCGGAGATAAACCAACCATTAGTTTTAATCTTTATGGTGTAACCGATTACGATCGACGATTTGAGTTTAACCAGATTAAAGGTACTGCGGAAAACTTTTAAGATAGCAGCCTGATGAAAGCAAATATTAACAAATATCAAATATACGGGGCGATTGCAATCGCGGCTGGACCAACTTTCATGCGTGATCCAGGCTTCGAGGTCCGACGGGCTCTCCGGCCCCTCCCACAGCTCCTGGTTTTGATTGCTATAGTTGAAATTTCCATAATTTTAATGCTTAAGTCTCCTCGCTACCTGACGATATAATGAAGCTAATTCGCCAATTTATAGCCGCTATCAACCCGATCGCCCTCAAGCGAATTTCCACCTCTTCGCTTCAGTTTCGCCTGACCCTGGAATTGCTGGTACTCTCGATTTTAGGACTTAGCAGTGTGGCATTTTGGGCCGGCTGGCAAAGGTCGCAAAATCTAGTCTGGGCCCATAAAAAAACTCTGGAATACATTGGAATACGCTTTCCCGAACAGGTTGAGCTTTATAGTGAAATGGGTTCACTAGAAATTGGCTTGACCCGAAGCGTCCATAAAGCTTCCACAGGAGGAATAATGGTGTGGGTAAAGCGAAATGATGGGATGCTTTTGGTAAATTCACCTGATATGGATCTGCAATCTTCTAAGATTACGAAGATGATATCGTTGACAGAAGTACCTGCAGAGCCGACTTTTGTTCAGGTGGGCGATCGCTACTTGGTGATCTGTAGCAGAACTCTGAGGATTAAAAATGAGTTACTGGGTACGGTATATTTCTCTCAAGATATCACTGATGAGCAACATCAATTAAATGATGGGATTCGCAGTCTAATTGTTGTCAGTATTGTGGTAATCTTAGTGTTAATGTTGGCGATCGCCAGTCGCATTCGCCATGCTCTCCATCCTTTGGAACATATGAGTCAGGTAGCTAGCACTTTGTCTGCTGATAATTTGCAGGCGGCAAAACTCCAACTGCATCAGGCTCCTGATGAGATTTTAGGACTAGCGCAAACCTTTAATGAGATGTTGTTTCGCTTATCTGGTTCTTGGGAGCAACAACGCCAATTTGTCGGTAATGTTTCCCACGAATTACGCACTCCTCTGACGGTTGTAGTTGGTTATTTACAAAGTTTGCTGCGACGCAGCACTAACTTAAGTGACTATCAGCAAGAAGCACTGAAAACAGCCGTTGGGGAAACAGAACGCACGATTCGGATGTTAGAAGATTTGCTCGATTTGGCACGGGCTGATAGTGGCAACTTGCACTTTCGCTTGAATCCGGTGATACTGAATACTCTGGTGGCTGAGGTAGCCCAGATGAGTCAAAAAGTTAGCAATCGGCAAATTATTTTTGTGTCAAATGATGAGGATGTTGTAGCCTGTGCGGATCAGGATCGTTTACAACAAGTGTTAATTAACTTAGTCGATAATGCAATCAAGTATTCTGCTCCCGAACAACCAGTTGAGTTAGTATTAGACAAGAGGGAAAACCAGGTGATGATTCATGTGGGCGATCGCGGAATTGGTATTTCTCTCCCCCATCAAAACCGAATTTTTGAGCGATTTTACCGGGTGGATGAGTCAATGACGCGCTCTAGAGACGGTACAGGGTTGGGATTGGCGATCGCCAAAAGCCTGATCGAAGCCATGGAAGGACGTATTACGCTCCGCTCTAAACCGGGAGAAGGTAGTATTTTTACTATCACCTTACCTGTCTGGAATCCGCAGCTATAGCGGTTCTCGGAAAGATGAGGTATTCACCACTTAATTAACAATTCCCCAATCCCCCAATCCCCAATCCCCCAATCTAAAATCTAAAATCTAAAATCTAAAATTGTACCTCATCTATCTGAGAAAGGCTATATGAGCGATCGCATTCTCCTTGTTGAAGATGACCCTAAACTGGCAAAGTTCATCGAATCTGAACTTAGTCTAGAAGGATATCACGTCACTGTCGCCCCAAATGGATTGGATGGATTAACGATCGCTCGTGATGCTCAACCGGATTTATTAATTTTAGATTGGATGCTTCCCGGCATCTCTGGATTAGACATCTGTTTAAGGTTGCGATCGACTGGTGTTCAAGTACCAATAATTATGTTAACAGCAAAAGATGAAGTACCCGATCGCGTGACGGGACTAAATGCTGGAGCCGACGATTATGTTACTAAGCCTTTCAGTATGGAAGAACTCCTCGCGAGAGTTAAAGCACGTCTGCGCCGAACTCAACCAAACGACCCCGAGCGGCTACAATTTGAAGACCTAATATTAAACAGTTTAACCCGTGAAGTATATCGAGGCAGTCAACTAATTGAACTCACTGCCAAAGAGTTTGATTTGTTAGAATTTATGCTGCAAAATGCCCGTCAAGTCATTAGCCGCGACCGAATTTTAGAAAAAGTTTGGGGTTACGACTTTATGGGCGAGTCAAACATTATTGAAGTGTATATTCGTGCGCTACGGATTAAGTTAGAAGCAAATAACTCAAAACGCCTGCTGCATACTGTTCGGGGAGTGGGATATGTGTTGCGAGAGCAAAAGTGATGAGGGGCGGATTTACAAATACCTGGGATCTGAAGTATGGATACTGGTGAACCCGCTCCTAAAAAATGTGAGTTCGCATCCGCTTCTACTACCTATTTTTGGGTAAAAAATAGACCTAGAAATCCGGCCGTTCCTGATAATCTTCCGCAGAACTCGGGTCTAATTCCCACCGATTTTCATCTCGTTCTTCAAGCATATCTGTTGTGTGCAAAATCTCCCCATCTTGCAATTCTATGCCCGCAGCGGCTCCGAGTTCGTCAACAAGATCCAGGTCGGGAGTAGGCGCGGTTCCGCCCACCGATTGCTCGCCAGTGGCACTTTCTTGTTCCGCAGCAGGATCGCCATCCTCGCCGCCGATTTGGGAACTGGTGGAAGAGTATTCCGAACTGCTGTCTTGCAGGGTTGTTATGTCGTCTTGGCTCAATCCCGGTTGATCGATGACGCCGGTACCGTAAGATTCGGTAATTTCTTGAGGCAATTCGCCCAAATTATCACCATCTCTTGTTGTTTTTGCCTTGCGTTCCTTTTGCTGTGCCACGAGACTTGCTCCTGTTTGTTTTTGAACTCAATTAAATTAAAAATGTCCGAATTTCCCTTGAGCTGAATTGTTTTTAGTTATTGCCAATGGGTGTCATTAAGTGGCATCATAATTGCTATTGAAGCTCAAAGCTTCTATCCCAGGAAATATATGGATTCAGCTCAGCTATTTCATTGGGAATACAAAAAGCGATCGCCCGTTTGAAAATGGCGATCGCTTTTTAATTCCGAGGCTAATTTTATTCGGGAAAATCAGGAATTACCCATTTGGGGGGTTCCATCCGTTTCCTTCTCACCGCTTCCTCTGCCATTTCTAGCATTTTATCCAGAGAAGTATTTTCAATAAAGTTGGACGTTGCTTTTGCGTATTCCCGCTTCGGGCACTTGTCCCCCAAAATGCAGCCGTTGATACAAGCTACAGCACAATCGACAGTGTTCTCCACCATAACTTTTTTCCTTTCACGGTTCCAACAACTAGCAGGCAGATACTCTGGGTTAATTTGCCAAGAGACTGCCCTCTATGTTTATTTTACTTCACAAATTGGGCTCAAATGTCGATCGCCAGTGCCAAACTGTTATAAAATCAAAGCAACCTACCTAATCTGCCGATCGTGAGCAATTTTATGCGGCGCTTAAAACTATTACCTTGGCGAGAAATGCTGCAAATTTCCGCCCTCGTCAACTGCATCGTGGTTGGATTGGAGTTATTTTTAGGGTGGAGCTGGATTCAGTCGGAAGTATTCCGGAAGGTCTTTACGCTTCTCGGGGTTTCCCCGCTGGGGATATTGATACCTTTCGCTAGCGCAGTGGGAATTGGGGCTTTAGCGGTTTACTTTTTAGAGTATTGGCAGCAGCAATTTTTGCTGAACCGAGTTAGTTTGTGGGTTTTAGTTTTGTGCCTAATCCTGGGTTTGCTGTTAAAGTCATTCCTTACCTTACGTTTTTTTTTAGTAAGTTTATCGGAAACTGCACTAATCGGAGTTACGGTGGGAGTTTTTTGGAAGGGCCGGCCTTATTGGCGATAGTCATGCCATTTTAGATTTTAGATTTTAGATTGGCCATGACTGACGAGGCTTGTGCTTTCGAGCTTGTCTAAAGTCGCATTCTTTTTTCAAGATAGTATCATCAGTCATTGGTCATTGGTTATTAGTCTATATGTAGGGTGCGCCGGGCCGCGCACCTTACCGCTTGAAGCAAGAAATTCCTTCTTCCTTTTTCCTTCCATCCGTTAAACTCGTTACCGAATCCGTTGCCGAACTTCCTTCTTCTTATGGCAGCCAAAAATCGGGAATGAAGGCTTTAGTCAAACTGCGAGTAAACTGATTAATCTTTCTCCCGATTTGAATGTGCGGTTCGTCAGCTTCCACGGGAATAATTGCCGCTTTGTTCCCAAGTCCGAAACGCGAAATTACCAAATTTGCCGCCTCCAAACCAGTAACATAAGCCTTTTCCTGCGACCAAGAACCGTGACGGGTCACAACCCAATCGCCGCTCATCAATACATTATCATAACTTGTTACTGCAGGCAACAAATACTGATAGCTGCCAGGGGCAAAATGCGTCACCGCCCGCGACAGCCGAATCGCGCTGCTGTCAATTACTTTTGCCTCCCGAAAAGCCGGAATGCAAGTCGCTAAATCCCGCTGAACTAAGGAAACAATTTCCTCATCTTTCAGGGGAATTAATTGATTTGCGTGATAAAAGTCAGCTTCGACAACTGTTCCCGGTTCGTCTCGAAATTCGTCGTGCAAAGCATTCAAATCAAAAAACGTCCAGCCCGTAGTCGAACTAAACCCAAAACAGGCATTAGAAGGCAGCGGAATGTCAATTTTTCTGTCAAACCACAGGCGAACAGCTAACACGTCAACTGCACCCAAATTCATCACGTCCCGAAACTCTTGGCGACTTTGCAAAGCTGGGCTGGTGCTGATAATTTTTTGCATTCCCGTGACGCCAACTGCAAAAATAACTGCATCTGCCTCGAAGGTTTCTTCGCCGCAAACAACGCCTGTTGCTCGGTTGTTGCTGTCAACTATTAAATCAGTAACTCGCTGCTTTGTTAATACTTTGGCACCGAGTTTTTTCAGGCGTTCGACCCAGGGATGAAATATCATTTCTCCGACTGTTCCGCGACACCAAACTACATCAAAATTCGATTGGTGTGCTAATATGAAATAATAAAGCATTCCCAAAGCTGCTGCTGCAGAACACTGTTCTCCTGGTGCAAATAAACCTACTAATAACATCGGTTCAAAAGCATCGCGGTACAGTCTTGCAGAAACGCCAAACTGTTTGAATAGTTCGCGGGCTGTGACGCGATCGTACCTGCGCCAAGCTTCGTCGGAATTGTCGAAATCTAGGACGGCGTAGAGTAAGGGCAAGGCTGAAAGCCGATCGACTAATGGCAGCCTTTTAAATCGCGTGTAAAGAAAGGTTCCTAACGGTGTCGGAAGGATCGGTTCATCCTGAAAAATCGGCGATTCTACTTCCAATCCTGCCGGTGAATACTGACAAGAACGAGTCCAAGGCGTGAAGGGCTCGAGACCTAATTCATTCATTAAGGAAAATATATTTTTGTAGGGATACCAGAAGCCATGAATGCCTGCTTCTACGGAACGCCCGCCGACGGTTTTCCACCCTGCAACTAAGCCACCCGGATAAGGGCCTGCTTCTAGCAGGGTGACATCATAGCCTTGCTGGGCTAGGTGATAGGTAGCGCCTAAACCGGCCCATCCTGCACCGACGACGACTATTTTGGGGGTTGACGATTCTGGTGACATTGCGTACCTCTTGATAATTTATTAATGATGACATAATTCATAAAATGCGGATTTGATATAAAATATGTTGCATTAGGTGCTAAATTTGGCTTGAGTGAATAATGAGTGTCAAAAACCGCCAGCAGACTAACCTGTTGCTGCTTTTATTTCCCGCTACCGCATGGCTGCTCGTTTTCTTCATTTTGCCAGTGCTAATTGTACTTTTGTACAGTTTTTTAGAGCGGGGTACTTACGGCGGCGTTACTTGGATATTTACTCTTAGCAACTACCAGCGTTTGTGCAGTGGACTTTTCTTAGGAGTAATTGGGCGATCGCTGTGGCTGGCTTTTCTGACTACGGCTGCTTGCTTGTTAGTTGGCTATCCCCTAGCATTCTTCATCGCCACCCGTTCTACCCGCTGGCGAAATGCTTTGCTTTTGCTGGTAATTATTCCATTTTGGACTAACTTTTTAGTTAGAACATACGCCTGGATCATACTCCTGCGCAGCGAAGGAGTAGTTAACACAGCCTTGCAAAGCTTGCAAATTATTAGCGAACCGTTAAACTTGCTTTTTACGCCTTTCGCTGTGGCGATCGGTCTTATTTACGGCTATTTACCTTTCATGGTTCTGCCTTTATATTCTAGCATAGAACGCTTCAATTTTTCATTAGTAGAAGCCGCTCAAGATTTAGGTGCCAATGATATTCGCACTTTTTTGCGGGTCTTTTTACCCTTGACCACTCGCGGCATTGTTGCAGGTTCAATTCTCGTTTTTGTTCCCGCAGTTGGCGCTTTCATCACACCGGATATATTGGGCGGGTCTAAAACAATTATGGTGGGAAATTTGATTCAAAATCAGTTTATGAAAGCCCGCGACTGGCCTTTTGGATCGGCGCTTTCTATGCTGTTGACGGCAATCATATTGATTCCTGTTTTAATTTATTCCCGCGTGTCTGATGAAACTCAATAGTAAGGTGCGAAATGGACACCTGATATCAATTCCGGTTGCAGCGGAATTATAGTGGACTGTTGACCGAAAGCATCTAGTATACAAGCCCCCGGATTCATTCCGAAAGCAGACTCAGGACCGGTGAAATAAAAAACCTGTATCCGATGAAACTTGCCCCCCGAATTTATCCGTGGGGTCAATGCTTCAATTCTTTAATCTAAAATCTCAACTCTAAAATCGATTGACTGTTGACTGTTGACTCTCAGTCGAAAAACTGAATGATAGTTGAGTATTGACTGTTGATTCGATTTTACAATTCCCATGCTAGGGGAGTTGATCTGATACCAAATCCGATGAAAGTAAAACTCCTACAAGCAACAATAAAACTTTTGCTAAAAGCGGATTTAGTAAATAAATCTGCCAGGTGTCTGTCCTAACCGGATTTGGTATGACTTGGATTTTAGCTAAAGAAATCCACCTACCAACTCAATTTGCTGCAATTGAGACAAAATCTCGGTTTCCAAGTCTTTTAGACGTTTAGTTTCAGCGAGTATGTCAATTTCTCGGGATTGTTTTTGAGCGAGCAAACTATCTAACTCGGCTTTGCGAGAATTGATATCAGCCTTCACGCGATCGCACACCTGTTCTTCGTAAGTATCAAAACATTTCCTGACTGCTTCATAAATATATTGCGACTGTTCTTCAGCAATTTGTGGCAGATATTTAACAAACTCTTTCTTAGTCGCAGAAATGAACTGTTGGCGAACATACTCCGCTTGCAATGCTACCACACCTGTAACTACCAGAATTCCACCCAAAACAGAAAGAGTTAAAGAGGCAAAAACTACACCGATAATATTTAGCACAAGCGTCACCATGACACAAGCCAAGACACTCTGCCAAAACATATTGAAAGAATGGATACCTCTGTTGAGGTTGTCGGGAATCGATGAAAACATATCTATTGCCACCTCAGCCCAAGTCGAGTTTTCTTTTGGCTTGTAGCTATGTCCGACGGCGTAGAATCGGTAGCCTAACAGCTTCTTATTCATAGCCTCTACTACTCGTTCATATTCAATTCGAGAATCCGCGGCTTTTTCCTCGAGTTCAGAGAAAGCAGAGGCTATCTTCTGTTTGGCTATGAATTCCCAAGCAGCGAGGCGATCGTTCATATATCGCTCGAAAGCACGTTTGAATGAGGTATAGAACATAGCCCGGTTGTTTTTGTCGAGAAATTCCATGAAATCTAAATCGGGCTGAGTGCTTAAAAAATCGTTTTCAAAGGTGTTCTCTAAATCGAGGATATAGGTACGGAAAGAATCGCCTATTTCCTGGGAAGTTCGGTCGCGGACAGTTCTAATTTCTTGCTGGAACTGATTACCAATTTCAGACAAATTTGCGAAGTCCGACTGAATCGAATCTATTTTCTGTTTCAATTGCTCGACAGTTTCATCTAACAAAGGAATGCGGCGGGAGATTGCTGCTTGAAAGCGATTGCAAGCTTGAAGGGCGATCGCTCTTGCTTGTTCCCGTTCAGCAGCAGCTCGTTCCCCAGTCAGAAAATGATTGAAAGCCGCCAGAAACTCCACAAAGCCTGTGCCTTCTAAAGTAGCTTCTGAGTTTTTCAAACGACTGCGCAAGGCATTGAGAGCAGAAATCTCAAATACTCGCTGCTGATAAATATCCCGGCCCCGATCCTGACAATATTCGCTCAGATTAGTCTGGAAAACTTTACGCAGTTTGTCCTCGGCTACTTCCAGTGCCTCAGTGTCTTCTGGATCGACAAGTCCATCTCGAATTCTATCCCAAGAATTGACGAGGAAGAAGATAGTTAAACCGCGGTCTTTGAGGTAATTTTGGAGATAGCGGCGTTCGTCCAATGTGCAAGGTTGAGACGCACTCAACACAAAAAGTATGGCGTGACAGTTGTAGATATAGTCGAGAGTAAGCTGGTTTCGCGCTTCCGTATCATTCAGCCCCGGGCTGTCCACAAATTCGATACCTTTGGCGAGCAGCGGTAGCGGATGTTCTACCACCGCATGACTGATATCTGGAAAAGCTAGCTGTTTGCCCCGCTCTAGTATTTTTGCTTCTTCTGGATCAATTGTATAGCGCTGCTTAAACTGCTGAAAATCTATTTCCTCTGGTTGTTTGCTATCGTTATAGTAAATCGTCGCTTTCTCTGCTGTACCGTATTTCAGCACAGTTAACAAAGCAGTACAGGGAGTGACATCACTGGGAAGTAAATTCTGCCCTAGCACAGCATTGAGAAATGTACTTTTTCCCCGCTTCATGTCCCCTAATACTAAAAACCGAAAGACTCCTTGGCGCAAATTTTCACTGTGCTGGATGAGACGTTCAATCTCTTGAGAGAGTCCTAGTTTTCCGGATGTATTTTCTGCTTGTGATTCAGCTTGGGTGAGTTTTTGGGCGATATCCTCCAACAAAGTTGCTATCTCGTTGCGAACTCTGACAAGGCGATCCAAGTTATGGAGCCAACCAGCCGCTTTTTCTTGACTGCTCATGGGTCTTCCCTCCAGTAATATCTAATTCTATCTTATCACCTTGACCGATCTAAATTTAGGGTAAGATGCGCTAATGACTAATGACTAATCACTCATGACTAAACTAGACTTGCTCGTGCGGGCGATCGGCAAAAAGTGGCTTTGGGTACAAGCTGGCCTAGCATTTTCCTTTCTTTACTTGCCAATTCTCATTTTAATTGTTTACTCCTTTAACGCCTCCAGATTCAATGCGGTTTGGCGCGGTTTTACCCTTGACTGGTATCGCAGTTTATTCGGCGGTGCAGGTACACTCGGACTCGGAACACAGCTAGGAATTGCTAGCAGCAGCAGCGCCGGAATCTTGACTGCACTCCACAACAGCTTGCTAATTGCAGCTATTTCGACTGTGTTAGCGACAATTTTTGGTACAATGCTCGCGTTAGCACTCGAACGCTTTCATTTCCCAGGACGCAAAGCAGTAGAAGCTTTATTGTTTTTGCCGATTATCATGCCCGAAATTACGATCGGCATTTCGCTGCTAGTCTTCTTTACCCTAGTATTTCGGATCGTAGAAAATCTCACGGGAATTCGCCTCAATCTCGGCTTGCCTACGGTAATTATCGGTCACATTGTCTTTAATATTTCCTTTGTGACTATTACTGTCAGGGCGCGTTTGGCGGAACTCGATCCTCAATTAGAACAAGCAGCTTTTGACTTAGGCGCTAACGAATGGCGGGCTTTTTGGCGGATCACTCTCCCTCTAATTTGGCCCGCTATTTTCAGCGCGGCACTCCTGGCTTTTACTCTGTCGCTGGATGATTTTGTCGTGACATTCTTTACCACCGGCGTCGGTTCAGTGACGCTGCCGCTATTTGTTTACGGCATGATAAAATTTGCTGTCACGCCAGCGATTAATGCCATTTCAACTTTGATGCTGTTGGCTTCCTTATTGCTGGTTTTATCATCGCTCAAAGTTCAAAAAAGTTAAATAAATTGCTTTCTGTGTCATAATTATTATCTTCTGCCACTAACAAAACCTATGAAACTATGAAACGCCTGCTGACTTTCCTACTTTTGTTTGTGATGAGTGCAACGGTGGCTTTCGGCTGTAGCCCCACAGGTGGCAACCAGCCGCAAGTGCTCAGCATTTACAATTATGCAAGTTATATCGCCCCAGAAGCGATCGCCCAATTCGAGAAAGAGAACAATGTTAAAATTCAATACGACACTTTCGAGAACAGCGACGCACTCTATGCCAAACTCAAACAGGGGAACCCGGGTTACGACTTAATATTTCCCGCCGATTACATGGTGAAAGTCATGATCGCAGAAAATATAATTGAACCGCTGAATCTTAACAATATTCCCAACCAAAAAAATCTCGAACCTAAGTTTATCAATCAAGCTTTTGACCCGGGGAATAAATATTCCCTGCCCTACCAGTGGGGAACAATGGGAATTGGCTACAACGTGAAAGCAACCAAGGGCGATATCAACAGTTGGGCGGCGATGTTCGATTCTAAATATACCGGAAAAGTCGCGTGGCAAGACGATGCCAGATACACATTTGCAGGAGTTTTAATGTATTTAGGATTTGACCCAAATACAACCAATCCCGAAGAGATTAACAAAGCCCGCGATTTGCTGATTAAAAGTAAAAATGTCATTGCCGCTTTTGTCCCCGACACCGGTCAAAATCTGCTCGATCAAGGAGAAGTAAATCTGACGATGGAATGGAGCGGCGATATTTTCCAAGTTATGAAAGAAAATCCTAATCTCCGGTACGCTATTCCCAAAGAAGGAACAATTATCTTTTCTGACAACATGGCAATTCCCAAAGGTGCGCCCCAGAAAGAGTTAGCGGAGAAATTTATTAACTTTATTTTGCAGCCAGAAGTAGGCGCTAAAGTGTCTAATTTTACCCACTATGGCTCGCCCAACAAAGCAGCAATCGCTCGAGGTTTAATCGACCCGAAGGATTTGAAAAATCCTCAAATTTACCCGCCGTATGAGGTGTTTGGCAAAATGAAATTATTGCAGGATGTCGGGAAAGCAACTGCATTGTACGATCGAGCTTGGACGGAAGTTAAAGCAGGGGCTGGAAAGTAGATATATAGCTTTTCTCAGTAACATGAGGTACTATCTGGCATGGGGCATATCGATTTTAGATTTTAGATTTTGGATTTTAGATTTTAGATAGGGGCATGGGCCCGCGCAGGGCATACCTCACCACGCTTGAGAACCGCTATAACACAGGTTTCTGCCGGGGCTGGTTTACTTAAATTTTTAGTTTGTATTAGAGATTTTGATGAACCAGCCCCTAGATAATTTATGTTTATGTAACCGGAATTGAGTTCAATTTTTTATTAGTCATAACTAAGACATACTAACACAATGCACGCTGTCGAAGTTGTAGAAGTTTCCAAAGTATTTAAAAGTATCCGCAGTCAAGATTTCTTAGCTGTAGACAACATCAACCTGCAAATTTACGATCGAGAATTCTTTTCTTTACTCGGCCCTTCCGGCTGTGGCAAAACTACAACTTTGCGAATGATCGCGGGCTTTGAAATTCCCACAGCGGGCGAAATTTACATTCACGGTCAACCGATGCAAAATCGCCCACCCTTTCACCGCCCTGTGAATACGGTATTTCAAAACTATGCTTTATTTCCGCACATGACAGTAGCACAAAATGCCGCTTTTGGGTTGGAAATGGAGAATTTGCCTCAGAAAACAATTCGCGATCGCGTTGTTGAAGCCTTAGCATTAGTACAGTTAACGGATGTAGAAAAACGCTATCCCCGCCAACTGTCAGGGGGACAGCAACAGCGAGTAGCCCTAGCAAGAGCATTAGTCAAACAGCCGTCTGTTTTGCTGTTGGATGAACCCCTAGGAGCGCTGGATTTAAAATTGCGTAAAGAGATGCAATTAGAATTGAAAAAAATGCAGCGCCAATTGGGTATTACGTTTATTTATGTGACTCACGATCAGGAAGAAGCACTAACGATGTCGGACAGAATTGCAGTGATGGATGGAGGAAAACTTCAACAAGTCGGGACGCCTGTTGATATTTATGAATATCCTAAAACGCGGTTTGTTGCTGATTTTATTGGCGATAGCAATTTTTTAAGCGGGCAAGTAGTAGAAAAGCAACACGGTCAAATAATCGTGTTGGTTGACCAGCAGTTGCCCGTTTTAGTTGCGACAGCAGAAGATATGCCCGCTGGTAAAGTTGTCACCCTAGTGTTGCGCCCAGAAAAAGCTGCTATTTACCCGGGTAATTATGATGTTGAAGATAGCTGGCCGGGAATAGTAGAAGAGGCTATTTATATTGGCACTGACACGCGCTATACGGTGCGGTTGACTGCTAAAAGTTCGATCGCCCTTCGCCGACAAAACTTGCACAGAGATGACTTGCAGCGACACAAAGTCGGCGACAGCGTTCGAGTTGCCGTGCCGCCGGAAAGTATCTGCATTTTATCTGAAGATTGGGTTTAAAACCCCGTTTTTTTAGGACGGCTTTTTCCATTTTCAATTAAAATAACACATCCATCTAAACAAATGAATATGGTAGAATAAGCAGATCAGACAAGATTTAAAAACCTACCCCCGGACTGGGGGAAAGTCTACGCCCAAAACATTCACTCTTGAGATATGACTACACACCTATGTGCTTTCCGTGGTCAGCCTGGGAACCCTATTACTAGGGATATTAAGATCGAAATGTCTTAAGAATCCTCGTGCCTTCAGGGCGAGGAGTGTCAAGAAACTTACATCTTGCACCATTGTCAAGAACAGGCAAGATGCCTGTTCCACAAGAGATGAATTTTCTTGTGCAACAGGCATCTTGCCTGTTCCTAAACAAGAATGGTGCAACATTTCAGTTGAAACGTTCTGCTTAATTCAAACTCCCTTACTCCGGTGATGGCGAAGGAGTTGCCGCTTCTTCGGGCAAGGGAATTTCCGCAGGAGTCGATTCGGGCGACGGCGAGGGACTCTCGGCCCCGGGCGAGGGAATTTCCGCAGGAGTCGATTCGGGCGACGGCGAGGGACTCTCCGCCCCGGGCGAGGGAATTGCCGCAGGACTCGGGGCGGAAGTTTCCGGCGGTGGCGGAACTGGTTCGGGTCCTGGCTGGGGGCTTTGGAGGCTGCGCACCCACAAACCTAAACCGCCGCAGGCTAATATCAGCCCCAACAGCCCCACTAGGGGCAGTGAAAGCTTGAAACCTTGTTTTTGAACTGGTTCCGGGGCGGGGGTAGTTTCGGGGTACAGCAACTGTTTGGACGATTGAGGAAGCGGAGGTTCTGCACGGAGCCCCGACTTCTGGAGGGACCGCGGCAGGGACGGCGGCAGCGACACCGAGGCTGACACTGGCGCTGACACTGGCGCTGACGCCGGCGCTGACACCACGGCCGGTGAGAACAGTACCAATCTCTCCGGCGACATCCGACAGTGAGTCGCCACCACGGAGGTGTTGTCATAACCGTTTTTCTCGTTGGCGAGACGAATCCAAGACTGAACCGCAGCTTCCAAAGACATTTTGCCCTCAAGCACCTCTGGGCCGTAATTCTCCCAAGAACGCTCTACCCAGTCGTTGTCGCTCAAACCGTCGGAACACAGCAGCAGTAAGCCTTCCTCTTCGACAATAAATCGCTGAATCGTCGGGCGGAGGAAATCGGCGTCCCGCGTGCCCAAAGCTTGAGTCAGGGCTCCTGCATCGGAGCGCAGTTGAGTTTCCCAGTACAAACAGTGTCCTAGCTGGACTTCCCTTGACGCTACGTCGTCGTCCACAGTCAGCCGCTGACAGTAATTTTTGCCAATCCAATAAGCGCGGCTGTCTCCCACATTGACTAAATAAAGTTCGTGACTGTTATTCGAGGGCAAATCCTCGGAATTTTTCACTTTTTGAGGCAATTGGAGGGCCATCACCAAAGTCGTCCCCATCCGCTGCCGCAATTCTTTTCCCTGCTCGTTATTTTGAGCGGAAATCACATTATTCACAACTCTCACTATTTCTTCGAGTTGCTTGATGACCATTGTTGGCGTCATCAACTCTTCTTGTTGAGTGATTTCTGCGAGCAAATTTTGGATTAAAGCTTTCAGGGAGTGGACGGCTAATTGACTGGCAACTTCTCCTCCTTCGTGGCCTCCAACCCCGTCGCAAACCATTGTCAAGTAAGGAATTAGTTGGTCGCCCCCTGAAGTTTTGCTAGATTGAAAATCAGCAGCAGTCGGATAGCAACTGTCTTCATTTTTGGAGCGCTGGGGCCCGGTATCGGTCATGCCGACTACTTCTAAGTGCAGAGGCAATTTAGCGGCTTGTTCTAATAGTAAATCGTTTAGTTCTAGGGCGATCGCGTCGAAAGGCATGCTGCTGCGGCGCATAAACTGACAAATCTCTCCAAGTCTCGACTGCACCTCGGGCCTGGCCGATTCCACCAAACCTGACCACACATCTCCCAAATCCCGCAGCGTCGGTACAAAATTGCCCCGGTGCAGTTCCAGCAGGCGTACCCGCCAACCTTCCACCCGCAAATTTTGCGGTACCAACAAACTCGAAGCCACTCCCTGTTCCGACAGCGGCGCCCACAGTTGGAGCATTTGCCACAGCCAGTAAACTTGGCGCGCGGCGGTTGTCCCAGACCAAGCTTCTAAAATAGAAGGATACAGGCGACCGAAATTATTGATTGGCACATTTTCCAACAAGATCACCTCTGCCGCGGACGGTGCTTCCCCCAGGGGACAAAAACCGTATACTTCCGGTGTATGCAGCCGTTGGGGATACAAATGCAGGTAAGGCATAATGGTATCAGGCAGTTGTTCCGGGACGCTCGGAGGCACAGCGGGACGGCTGTCGAGCCAGATTTGGGGTGCAATGACAAAGTATCGATCGGCTATTACCTTACCCGCCGGCACTTCCTCGGCTGCTTGCCCCACCACCCACAAATACCGATAAATTAAATCGGTTTCGCAAGCTGCACACTGCTGGCGACCAAAGGTATTGCGGGGATCGGCACAGCTAAGATTCGGGCAATAAATGGGTTCGGAGAAACTGCTGATCATATTGAAATAGTTTGTGTAAAAAGATTCTGAAGATATATGATTCACCTGCCCAAATTCATGAGCTTGAGAATAAACTGATTTTAGCCCCTATCAATTTCTTACCTGCCTTTGGGCCCCTAGAAATTGTAGTTTCTGCCACTCTGCATCGGCTAAAATTGTAATTTAAGTTACTAAACTCTGACTGGGAGTACGATGGAAGCCTCAACCTGGTACGGCTGTGCGAAAAATCGCTCCTGAAGGCCCGTAAGTGGCAAACCCTTGCATAGTCAGTTGTTGGCATTTCTTAAATCTTAAATTTCCCATCTAAGATCTAAATAGTATCACCTATTCTTTTTATGATCTTGACTCCTACGCTCCTTTGGCTGCTAGTTGGGTCTTTGCTGTGTTTGGCAGAGCTATTTCTCCCGACTGCTTTTGTCGCTTTTATGATGGGACTGAGCGCTTTTGCCGTAGCTGGATGCTCTCTAGTTCTACCTTACGTTAATTTACAAATATTCCTGTGGATGGTATTCTCGACTGTTTTTGTGCTCTTGTCCCGGCGGTTGATACCAAAAGGCAAGGCAAGGGCGATCGCAGATTCTCAGGAAGCAAAAACTTTAACAGAAATTCCCCCCGGAGAAACCGGCCGAGTCATTTATGAGGGGAATTCTTGGCAAGCTCGCTGCGAAGACACGAAGGCCACTATCCCCCCCAACCAAAACGTAATTGTCGTGGGACGAAAAGGCACTACTCTAATAGTTTTGCCAGAAAATTTATTGCATTCTTAAACAAAATGCGTAATTAATCACAGACAATTAGTAGTTAGTCAACAGTTAACAGTCATCAGTCAACAGTTAACAGTTAACAGTCAACATTTAACAGCCAACATTTATAGGAGGCGACCGTGGAACAACTTTTTTTACTTGTCTTTTTAGCTTTAGGCGGATCGGCCCTCGCAGGTTCCGTCAAGATTATCAATCAGGGAAATGAAGCGCTGGTGGAAACTTTAGGTAAATACAACGGCAAGAAACTGGAACCAGGTTTGAATTTTGTCAAGCCGTTTCTCGATCGCGTCGTGTACGAGCAAACAATTCGGGAAAAAGTCTTAGATATTCCTCCGCAAGCTTGTATTACCCGGGATAACGTTTCCTTCACCGTTGATGCTGTGGTTTACTGGCGCATTGTAGACTTGGAAAAAGCTTGTTACAAAGTAGAAAATCTCCAGTCAGCAATGGTAAATATGGTGCTGACTCAAATTCGCGCCGAAATGGGTCAACTGGATCTCGAACAAACCTTTACTGCTCGTTCTCAAATTAATGAAATCTTGCTCAGAGATTTAGATATTGTTACCGATCCTTGGGGAGTGAAAGTAACGCGGGTAGAATTGCGCGATATTATCCCTTCTAAAACTGTACAGGAATCGATGGAATTGCAGATGGCAGCCGATCGACGCAAGCGGGCGGCAATTCTGACTTCCGAGGGAGAACGCGAGTCAGCAGTTAACAGCGCCAAAGGTAAGGCTGAAGCGCAAGTTCTGGATGCAGAAGCGCGCCAAAAAGCAACTATTTTGGAGGCGGAAGCTCAACAAAAGGCGATCGTCCTGAAAGCTCAAGCAGAACGCCAAAGTCAGGTTTTGAAAGCTCAAGCTACTTCGGAGGCTTTGCAAATCATCGGCAAAACTTTGGAAAATGACCCCCATGCTCGGGAAGCTTTACAATTTTTGTTAGCTCAAAACTATCTGGATATGGGTCTAAAAATTGGCAGCAGCGACAGCAGCAAGGTGATGTTTATGGACCCGCGCAGCATTCCAGCTACGCTGGAAGGAATGCGATCGATCGTTGGGGAAGGTAATAAGGCCCATTAGCCAGTTGACTGTTGACTGTTGACTGTTGACTGTTGACTGTTGACTGTTGCTGTTGACTGTTGACTGTTGGCTGTTGGCTGTTGTGATTACCTATTACCAAATTTAAGATTCTTGAGCCAAAGTACACCGATCGCACAATCCAAAAAACTCCAAAGTGTGATAATAAATCTTGAAAGAATGAGATTGTTGCAGTTGGCTTTCTAAGTGGTGGACGGGGCATTCGTCGATCGTAATGGAGGTGCCGCATTCGAGACAAGTTAGGTGGTGTTGGTCTTGGTGGGCGGCACCGTAGAGAGACTCGCCACTAGCGAGGGTTCTGACGTGAACGAACCCCTCTCGCTTTAAACCGTCGAGGGAGCGGTAAACGGTTGCTAAGCCCATGCTTTGGTCGCTGTTACGCAGTTCTAAGTAGATATCTTGCGCTGAGAGCGAGCGATTCAGGACTTTGAGCAAGTTTAAAATACGCTCCTGACTGCGGGTGTGGTTGGTTCTCATAATTTTTTTCTCGAATCTGCTGGAATCACATCTGTCCCTATTTCTAGGCTATCTTACTTGGGCGAACCAAATGGCGATCGGCGCTGGGCTCGGTTGTAGAATACAATGGGGCTAGCTTTCACATCACCTACCGCAACATTCCCGTGACTCAGAAATATCTTGCCCAAATCTATGTTACCCTCCGCCCTTCTGTTTTAGATCCCGCCGGCACAGCCGTACAGTCTGGTTTGCAACACATGGGATACGACAATGTTGAGGGCGTGCGCATCGGGAAGTATGTTGAATTGACGCTGACTGCTGCTGGTGAGTCCCAGGCCCGCGAACAACTCGATCGCGTTTGCGACCAACTTTTGGCCAATCCCGTAATTGAAAATTATCGCTTTGATTTGACTGAAATTCCTGTTGCTGTGGAGACAGCGACAGCATAAATGCGATCGCCCCTAGGGTGTATTTTTTGGTCCCGGAGATCCCCTCTAACCCCCTTAATAAGGGGGGGACAATAGTGTTCAAAGTCACTATTAAAAAGGCGAGGACAAGAGCGTTCAAAGTCTTTGTTAAAAACACGAAAACTCGGAGCACTCAAAGTCCCCCTTTTTTAGGGGGATGCCAGGGGGATCGAGACTTAGATACAAGCGAGAGAAACATAAGATTTTAGTCTTATGTTGACACTTCTTCCTTCTTCCCTCTTGGTTCTTCCCTCTTCCTTCTTCCCTCTTCCTTCTTCCTTCTTCCTTCTTCCTTCAGCTTATGAAATTTGGAGTTATTGTTTTTCCGGGTTCAAATTGCGATCGCGATGTGGTGTGGGTGACTCAAGGGTTACTCCACCAACCGACGCGGATGATTTGGCACGAAGATACCGATATTTCGGATATTGATATCATCGTAATTCCCGGTGGTTTCAGTTACGGAGATTATTTGCGGTGCGGCGCCATCGCCCGTTTTTCTCCAGCGATGCGGGCTACTGCGGAACACGCGAAACAGGGCAAACTTGTACTGGGCATCTGCAACGGTTTTCAGGTGTTGACTGAAGCTGGTTTATTGCCCGGTGCTCTGGTGCGGAATGCGGGATTGCATTTTATTTGCGATCGCACTTCTTTAAAAGTCGAACGCAGTAATACTCCTTGGACTGCGGCTTATACTTTGGGTGAAATCATCGATTTGCCGATCGCCCACGGCGAAGGCAATTATTATGCCGATGCCGATACTTTAGCAGAACTAGAAGATCACAATCAAGTATTGTTTCGCTACTGCACTCCGGCGGGCGAAATTAGCGATTCTGGGAATCCGAACGGTTCGTTAAATAATATTGCCGGTATTTGCAATCGGGCGGGCAATGTGTTGGGAATGATGCCGCATCCAGAACGGGCATCCGATCCGATGTTGGGCGAAACTGATGGGATGAAATTGTTTGAAGGGTTGTTGATGGCAAGTGTTGCTGCTGTTTTGTAGTTGCAATATTTGAGTTATGGCATTTGCAATCACCGCCAGGGGTTAAAACCCCTGTCTCATAGCGCAAGTCCTCGCTATGAGAACTAAAAACCTTTTGATATCAACTAACTTTTCAGTCGGTTTCAACCGATTTGCGCTCTCTCGGCGGGGGTTTCAACCCCCGACGGACTAAACGGAAGCGTGCAAGATATAATTACTACTAACTATTGAAAAGAAGAATATTTATTTTATGTCGCTAGTTGACTTAGCTAATTTTAAAACTAGGGTAATTGGATGCAGTGCGGTGATGGCTATTGGACAAGTTATTTCAAATGCGATCGCCAATCAGGCAACTCAAGCAGCAGCAGGTATGATGGGCGGCCCCGCACTTGGGGGAGTTTCGATTTTGGCGACCATTGCTAATGGTATTGCCGGGAATATGGCGGCTAATGACCTCGGAAATCGGATAGCGCAAAGGTTGAGCAAAGATCCGAAGATTCTCGATAATCACGATTTGATTGAGGCGGCGGGTGAGGCGATCGCAATTATTTTGAGAGAGGTTGCTTCGTCGGATGAATTAATTGCGATCGCCAAAACCAAAAATTTGCCCGATCCAGAAACAGCACTCAGTCAATTAGCCGATCGAACTCCTGAATACTGGCTGGACATTAACACACAAGGGGTTGATTTGTCAAGGGGTTTAAATATTTCCGAAGACCAGTTAACCCTGATTTTTTCTGCGGATGCCGAGGAGTTCGATCGAGTTACCGGATTGACAACGGCAGATTGGGCAAATTTCCTCAACGAATTCGCCCGGCGCGAGGGGAAATCCTTCGATGCAGAAATCATGGATTTTGTGGCGGACAAACTGTATGCAACTTTCTCGAAAGCGTACCGCAAAGTGCTGAAACAGGATGCGGCGAATGGAGGAGAAAAGTTTGCCGCGATGCTGTTGAATCTGCACCAAATTGCTTTGGCAGAATTAAAAAATATGGGGCTGCAAAAAGGAGATATTCTGGACAAATTGGAGGCCGTGGCAATAGGGCAGAATCTTTGTCAAGTGATGAATAAATTGTCAGCCATAGAAATTGGCATCCGCTCCGATTGGGAGCCAATTAAAACATCACTGTCACGATTTATTGATATTTCCGCGCCAGGATTGCCGCTTCCCTACGAGTGCGAAACCATTATTCAAGACCGCACTCAAGACTTTACCGGCCGCCAATTTGTGTTTGCAGCAATTGCCGAATTCTTGCAGAACAACCGCAAAGGATATTTGGTGTTAGAAGCAGAACCGGGTGTCGGAAAAACTTCAATTATGGCGATGTTAGTGCTGCTGCTGAATCGGCGCTGTGTTGCCCATTTTAACTCGCAATCTCAAGGCATTGTCCGCGCCGAACAATTTCTGGAAAATGCCTGCTTTCAGTTAATTCGAGGGTTTCAACTAAGTTATCCGCCACTGCCGGAAAATGCGACGAGAGATGGCAATTTTCTCAGTCGATTGTTGAGGGAAGTCAGCGCTAAATTGGGCGGAAAAAAGTTGATTTTGGTCGTGGATGCCCTGGATGAAGTCGAGATCGGTTTGCAGGGGCGCGGCAGCAATGTTCTCTATTTGCCAGATATTTTGCCGGATAATGTTTATTTTATTATCTCGAAGCGGCCGGAATCTCTGCCTTTGCCAAAGCATCAGGTTTTTGATTTGATGCAATACAGTGCAGAAAGTTTGGCAGATGTCAAGCTTTATATTGACAAACGCACCAGCAACAGCGCGTCAATTCAGAGTTGGATTAACCGTCAAAATTTGCAGCAAGATCAGTTTGTGGCGGAGGTTGCCCAAAAAAGCCAGCATAACTTTATGTACCTGCGCTATGTGCTGAATGATATCGATAGCGGCAAGTACAGCGATGTGACTTTGGAAGATTTGCCGAGGGAGTTGGAAGGATATTATGAGAAGCATTGGGCTCGGATGGAAAGGGCGGTTAAAGATAAAGAATGGCGCCGCCGCAAGTTGAAGGTGATTTATTTGTTGACCAAAACTCGCAAACCGGTTTCCTGCGATATTTTGGCGGATTTTGCTGAGGAAGATGCTTTGGATGTGCAGGATGTTCTGGATGATTGGGAACATTTTCTCCGGCGTAGCGGTGATAGTCCTGCTGATTACAGTATCTATCACGCGAGCTTCCAAAGATTTCTGCACCGCAAAGATGTGGTCCAGGAAGCTGGGGTGTCGCTGCGGGATATAGAAACGGCAATTTCTGAGAATTTGTGGGAGGATTTGTACGGCGATGAGTAAGTTTAAAGAACGGTTGGGGAAACAGTCGCCGAAAAAGCGGCTTTATACTTTGCAAACTATGCCAGGGCATTTAGCAGAGAGTGTTCAAGGGGAACGGCTGCATCAGTTGTTAACGGATTTTGATTTTATTGAGGCGAAGTTGGATGCGTTGGGGGCTCAAGCGTTAATTCAGGATTACGATTTGGCGAGAATTTCTGATGTTTTGCTGTCGGAGGGGCAAACTGAAACTTTGCGGTTGATTCAAGGGGCAATTCGCAAGTCGGCGCAGGTTTTGGATCGGGATAAAACGCAGTTAGCGGGGCATTTGTGGGGAAGGTTGCTGGATTTTGAAAGACCCCAGATTCAGGAGTTGCTGGAACAAGGGAAGCAATCGAAAGATAGTCCTTGGCTGCGGCCTGTGAAGGCTAATTTAGAGCGGCCCGGAGAAGGATGTGTGCGAACTCTCAGCGGTCATACTGACTCGGTATTTGCAGTGGCGATCGCACCAGACGGCAAACGAGCGATTTCGGCTTCCTGGGATAAAACCCTGAAAATCTGGGACACCGAGACAGGTACGGAAGTTAGAACCCTCACCGGTCATGCTGGCTGGGTAACAGCAGTGGATCTCACACCAGACGGTAAAAGAGCGATTTCCGCTTCCTGGGATAAAACCCTGAAAATCTGGGACACCGAGACAGGTAGGGAAGTTAGAACCCTCACCGGTCATAGTGACTGGGTAGAAGCAGTGGCGATCGCACCAGACGGCAAAACTGCGATTTCCGCTTCCTGGGATTACACCCTAAAAATCTGGGACATCGAGACAGGTAAGGAACTTAGAACCCTCACCGGTCATACTAACTCGGTAAGAGCAGTGGCGATCGCACCAGACGGCAAAACCGCGATTTCCGCTTCCAACGACAACACCCTAAAAATCTGGGACACCGAGACAGGTACCGAAGTTAGAACCCTCATCGGTCATACTGACTCGGTAAATGCAGTGGATCTCGCACCCTCAGGCCTCATAGCGATTTCTGCTTCCTGGGATAACACCCTGAAAATCTGGGACACCCAGACAGGTACGGAAGTTAGAACCCTCACCGGTCATACTAGCTTGGTAAATGCAGTGGCGATCGCACCCGACAGCAAACGAGCGATTTCCGCTTCCTGGGATTACACCCTGAAAATCTGGGACATCGAGACAGGTAGGGAACTTAGAACCCTCACCGGTCATACTAGCTTGGTAAATGCAGTGGCTCTCGCACCAGACGGCAAAACCGCGATTTCCACTTCATGGGATAAAACCCTGAAAATCTGGGAAACCGAGACAGGTACGGAACTTAGAACCCTCACCGGTCATACTAGCTTGGTAAATGCAGCGGCGATCGCAGCAGACGGCCTCACGGCGATTTCCGCTTCAGGGGATAAAACCCTGAAAATCTGGGACATCGAGACAGGTACGGATGTTAGAACCCTCACCGGTCATACTAAGTGGGTAAATGCAGTAGCGATCGCACCCTCAGGCCTCACGGCGATTTCCGCTTCAGGGGATGACACCCTGAAAATCTGGGACATCGAGACAGGTACCGCAGTTATAACCCTCAGCGGTCATACTGACTGGGTAAATGCAGTAGCGATCGCACCAGACGGCAATACAGCGATTTCCGCTTCACGGGATAACACTCTCAAAATCTGGGACACCGAGAGAGGTATGGAAGTTAGAACCCTCACCGGTCATACTGACTCGGTATACGCAGTAGCGATCGCACCAGATGGCAATACAGCGATTTCCGCTTCACGGGATAACACCCTGAAAATCTGGGACACAGAGAGAGGTACGGAAGTGAGAACCCTCAGCGGTCATACTGACTCGGTATATGCAGTAGCGATCGCACCCTCAGGCCTCACGGCGATTTCCGCTTCACGGGATAAAACCCTGAAAATCTGGGACACCGAGACAGGTACGGAAGTTAGAACCCTCAGCGGTCATACTGACTCAATATATGCAGTGGATCTCGCGCCCGACGGCAAAACCGCGATTTCCGCTTCACGGGATAACACCCTGAAAATCTGGGATCTAGTCAGCGGCAAAGAGATTGCTAGTTTCAGCGGGGAGGGTGGCTTCAAGGGCTGTGCGATTTCGCCTGATGGGGTGAGTGTTGTAGCGGGCGATGCGTTGGGCCGGGTGCATTTCCTGCGATTGGAGAAAGTTAGCGGCGGGCGATAATCCAAGAAACCGGGTTTTTACCGAATCTGTGGGTTGTAACGAAGTATTTGTCAAAAACCCGGTTTCTGGGCCACCCGCCGATCCAAGAAACCGGGTTTTTGTCCGAATCTGTGGGTTATAACGAGGTATTGTCGTAAAAACCCGGTTTCTGGGGCCCCGCGATCGGGTTTTTTGTGGATGGGCGATCGAATTTGAGAGAAATGTGCGATCGAATTTGATTTGTTAGTTTGTTAGTTTGTCCGCGCAGGGAAGGTTAGGATCGCGAATTAAATAACTTACAATTTTAATTTTTAT
>NZ_JAUBVJ010000106.1:0-25293 GCF_036702785.1 Microcoleus sp. AR_TQ3_B6
AAAATCCTCAAGAAAGAGCATTTATCTCGCGCAAGTCAATCTAAAATCTAAAATCTAAAATCTAAAATCGATTGACTGATTTAGATTTGGTATTAGGACTTACCCACGAGTGGTCAGAAACCGGGTTTTTTAACCAAATACGTGGTTGAAACCCTCAATATCGGTTAAAAAACCCGGTTTTTTTTGGGGCGAGTACGTCAGTCATATATTTATCAGTCCCAATATCCTGCGGGTAGTTCAGAATCTGTAAAAATTGACAGCGTTTCCCAATTTTTTACCCATTCCGGCAATTGGGCTACTTTTTTTTAGCTGAAGCGACATTTCTATTAAGGAAAATTCTCAATTGTGGAAATCTTGAATAAGTTCGGCTTTCAAGAAAATTTCATTTTTAGCTAAATCGGGAGTATTAGTCGCAATGACAATGCTGTTGCCTATTTCTAAATTGCAGATATAAACTTGTGCGAACACAGTTTGAATCGTTTTCACCGCTGCAGCATTAAACTCTGGTTTATGAAACAGGTGGACAACTAGAACACCTGCACTTGACAAGCGAGTTTTGCACAGTTGGTAAAATTTTTTTGTCACCAATCTCTAGGGCATCTAGCCGCTGCCAAAACCAGCATCCACGATTATTAAATCGTTTTTTACTGTGGGATTTTGTTGGGCTAGATATTCGCGGCCCTCTTGAAGGGCTACTTTGAGTCTGTCGTCGAATTGAATGCCAAAAATTTTTTGAGCTACTTCGACTACTTTTTGGTCAATATCTGTACATTCGACTATGGCGTTAGCGAAATAGTGGTGAAAAATCTGGGGAGGTTGCTAGCACCAAATCCGATTACATAGATTTTTTTTGGTAGAGTTTTCCAGACTAATGCTAGCAGCACGGCTCGGGAATAGGGAAAGATTAAATTTAGTGGATGGTTGAGGTCTAGGATTGATTGAGCTATATTTGTGATTAAGGTTTCTCTCTTTTCACATTTAATCACTTCAAACCCAATAATAGGGCGATTCCGCCGATCGCAGCCACTACGCCCACAACAGCCCGAAGGCTCACTTTTTCGCCCGCCAGCACCGCTAAAGGCAGTATAAATAGGGGACTGGTAGAAGTGAGTGCTTGAGCTATTCCTGCGGGTGCATATTTCAGCGAAGTCTGTTGCAGGAAAATTCCGAGATAGGTTCCTAAAAAAGCTGCTAGAATTATTGCACCTAATATTTTTGGCGCTTTTAATTGTTGAAAAGTGTCAAGGTTTGTTGGGTTCAAGAAGCATAGCATGACTGCGATGCCGCCGCTCAAACGCAAGGCTGCCGTCCACAGGGGATCAATATCTATTTGAGTGAAGGCGGCCCGTGATAAAATTGCTCCGGCGGCGTGGCTTGTTTGTCCTAATAAACTAATGGCTAATCCCTGCCAAAGATGTTTTGGTGGTAAGGTTGTTTCGGCTGTCCGTTCTGCAATTACCCAAGCTACGCCACAGATTGTTAAAAGAATGCCTGTACAAGCAATGGGCGATAAGTTTTCTTGCAAAAATATTAAGCCAAATAAAGCTGTTAAAGGGGGGGATAGGGTTTCTAAAAGCAGCGTTCGCCTCGCGCCTAAATATTTTAATACGAGAAAGAAAGCGGTGTCTCCGATGCCAATTCCTAGGGCGCCGCTGATGAGCAGCATTGCTAAAATATGGGGATTGACGGATGGTAAAGATGTGCCTAGAATTAGCACGGTGGCCAGGAGCATGAAAAGGGCGATCGCGCCTTTGAGCAAGTTTAGCACCACTGCGGGCATTTGCTGTCCCACTCGCTGCCAGATTGTGGAAGATAGAGCCCAGACAAATGCAGCGCCTAAAGCGGCGATTTCACCCATAAAATCTGTTGACGGTTGACGGTTGACGGTTGACGGTTGACTGACTAATGACTAACAACTAATGACTAACAACTAATGACTAATGACTGTTGTTACCAATTCCCCATGCCATATAAATTAGGGTTCCAGACTTATCATCTGGAACCCTAGATTTATTAAGATTTTCTAGCAGTGGGCGGGGAGAGAATCGAACTCTCATACCTTTCGGTGTCAGATTTTGAGTCTGATGCGTCTACCAATTTCGCCACCCGCCCTTTTGGGTTTCACCATCATAACACACCGATCGATTTCGTGCAAGCAAAGATTCATAATCTTTTGAACTTGCCCAGCGATCGATCTCTCGGGCGCGCAATACTGGTACAGGATGGGACAACTGAGCCGTCTGAGCTTGTTTGAGCATTTCTCCCAGTTGAGTGGTGCTGAGGTCGTCGTAGGCCCGCGCCTGCGCTAAAAACGCATCTACATTCAGTTTCGGAGCTAAAGTCGGCGAACCTCCGGCCAGTTTCATCAGCACCGATGCTACCACTTTTGGGTCTTGGGTGGCGAGCAAGGCGGCGCGATCGCACGTAAATTCGGCACACCGCAACCATTCCAACATTTGCGCCTGCAAACCCTGCACCAGCACGGTTCCCACAGGTGAAATTTGACCGGCGGCCAACACAATTAAATTAGCCAGAGTCAGGTAAACTCCGTGTTCGCACTTCAAATGCCCCAACTCGTGAGCGATTACTGCCTTAACTTCCTCGTCTGTGAGCAAATCAATCAGAGAAGTGTGCATCACCACAAAAGGCTGTTTTCCCCGCATCGCAAAGGTGTAAGCATTCGGCATCGGGTGCTGGCGGACATAAAGCTGCGGCACCTCCAAATCCAGAGTTTTGCAGGCATCCACCAGCAATTGATGCAGGTGGGGCAATTGATTTTCGCCGACTTGGACGCTGGAGGCTAGATTTTCGAGCATGAAAAACTGTTCGCCAAGTTGTCCCAGCAACTGCCGCACTATCAAATCCAGGCCGGGCAGTTGTTTGAGAGTGCTGGTGGCTTCCAAGTCTAGCGGGTGGCGAAACTGGTCTGCTTTCAAACCTATGAGCGGTATGTTCGACATTGTAGTGATTATTCGTTAGTCAACAGTTAACCGTCAACAGTCAACAGTTAACCGTCAACAGTCAACAGTTAACCGTCAACAGTCAACAGTCAACCGTCAACTGACTAATTAACAGTTTAAACCCGATCGCACGGGATTGACAGGAGCCTCAGCAGTCGCCGGGTCTGTGCCCTCTTTGACGCGCCGCAACTTAGCTCCCAATTTTTGCAGTTTCACCTCTAACTGCTCGTAGCCGCGGTCTAAGTGCTGCAAGCTGCTGATTGTGGTGACACCATCGGCTGCCAGTCCCGCTAGCACTAACGCCGCCGAAGCCCGCAAATCTGTTGCCACTACTGGCGCACCCGACAGCAGGGACACTCCGCGCACAATCGCTACATTGCCTTTAAGGCGAATGTCGGCGCCCATGCGGTTGAGCTCTGCTACGTGGCGCAAGCGATTCTCAAACACGGTTTCTTTGATCAAGCTGTCTCCTTGGCTCAGGGTCAGCAAAGCCATAAACTGAGCTTGCATATCTGTGGGGAAACCTGGGTAAGGCAGAGTTTCGATGTCTGTGGCCGAGTGAGTTTGGCCGGGAACTATCCGCAGAAGGTCGGGGGATTCTGCAATAATTTTCGCCCCAATTGTCTTCAATTTGGCAATGACTGCGGTCAGGTGTTCGGGAATTACCGGCGATAAAGTGATTTCGGAGTGAGTGATGGCTCCTGCTACTAAAAATGTTCCGGCTTCAATGCGATCGGGAATAATTGAATAGTCTACCGCGTGCAGCTTGGGAACTCCCGAAATGACGATCGTATTCGTGCCGGCGCCTCGAATTTTTGCTCCCATAGCGCGGCAGAAATTCGCCAAATCTGCCACTTCCGGCTCTTGAGCCGCATTTTCAATCACGGTTTCTCCTTCAGCCAGAGTCGCCGCCATCATCAAAGTTTCAGTTGCGCCAACGCTGGGGTAGTCCAAATAAATTTTGGCTCCTTTCAGGCGTCGGTTCGACCCTTTGACGTAAGCGTGAACCGTGCCGTGGTCGATGTGGACTTCGGCGCCGAGGGCTTGCAGACCCCGAACGTGCAGTTCAACGGGTCTGGCGCCGATGGCGCACCCACCCGGCAAGGGTACTTTGGCAAATCCCAAACGCGCTAGCAGTGGCCCGATGATGAAGAAGCTCGCCCGCAGTTGGCTGACTAATTCGTAGGGGGCTTGAGCGTCTATGAGGTTGCTGGCGTTGATGTCTAAAACGTCCCCGTTCCGCTGTAACTTGACTCCTACAGCCGAGAGAATTTGCCCCATGCGGGCGACATCGACCAGACCGGGAACGTTGCGGAGACGGCAATCCTCTGGGCATAGCAGGGCTCCTGCCATGACTACTAAGGCCGAGTTTTTGGCGCCGCTGATTTTGACGTGTCCTTTAAGGGGCTCCCGACCCCAAATTTGTAATACTTGTTCGTCGCTTTCAGGTGAAGCTGGCAGGTGAGACGAGTTCTGAGCTGGTGTAATGGGTTTGCCCTCCATAATGCGCTTCGTTACTTTATACATTATTAATTTTGGTTCGATTTTACCGGAAAGTTTTTATATGTCTAGGGGGCACATGAGTAATTCCAGGCATTATATTTCCTGTCATTGAGTCTGGGTGAGGCTTTCAGCTACGATCGCACAAATAATGCCGCTCGAGTCTCCTGTAGTTATCTGTATCAAAATTTACGTTCGTTTGTGGGGGGGTCGCTCGGATCGCAGATGTTGTAGCTTTGTCAATAAGCTTTTTAAGTAAAAGCCGACTGGGTTGTTGACAAAGGTGTAAGATATCGGTTCGATCGACTATGCTGGAAAGTTCGCACATTGTCGATCGCCCCAGTGCCTGTGCTACCCTGTGACAACAACCTAGAGCCAAAGCTACTCCTAGCATATGGTTCACATTAAACGGATTGAACTAACTAACTTTAAATCTTTTGGCGGCACAACGTCCATTCCCGTGCTGCCGGGTTTTACTGTGGTTTCCGGGCCCAACGGTTCTGGCAAGTCCAATATCCTCGATGCTTTGCTGTTTTGTCTGGGGCTTTCGAGTTCTAAGGGAATGCGGGCAGAACGTTTGCCGGATTTGGTCAACAGCGCCCAAAACAAGCGCGGTACGATCGAAGCTAGCGTTACTGCGACTTTTGCGCTGGAAGATGTGGGGGAGGAATGGTTCGCCCGGGATGAAGATGAGGAGGAAAATGCAGCAGATGAGGTCGAAGGGATAGAAATTGCCGAAACTTTAGACAACAACGGACAATCACTTGCTGAAGAGCCAGAATCGCCTCTATCTGTTGAAGAAGTCGCAGGGATAGAAACTGCCGAAACTTTAGACAATAAGGGCAAGCCATCTCCTGTCAATCGAAAATCCAAAATCCCAAATCTAAAATCGGCAGAGTTATCTGTTGAAGCAGAGGAAGTCGAAGGGATAGAAATTGCCGAAATTCAAGACAACAACGGCCAATCATCTCCTGTCAATCTCAAATCGCCTCTATCTGTTGAAGAAGCCGAAGGGATAGAAAGTGCCGAAACCCAAGACAACAACGGAGAATCATCTCCTGTCAATCGAAAATCCAAAATCGAAAATCGACAATCGGCAGAGTTATCTGTTGAAGACGTAGAAGAGATTGAAATCGCAGCAACTCAAGACAACAACGGGCAACTACTCGCTACCAATCGAAAATCGAAAATCGAAAATCGAAAATCGGATGAGTGGAGTGTGACGCGCAAACTTCGGGTAACTCGCCAAGGTACTTACACTTCAACTTATTACATTAACGGCCAACCTTGCACCCTGACTCAACTTCACGAACAACTCAACCGCTTGCGAATTTATCCCGAAGGCTATAACGTCGTGCTGCAAGGAGACGTTACCAGCATTATTTCGATGAATTCTAAGGAACGCAGAGAAATCATTGACGAATTGGCTGGGGTGGCTCAGTTCGATCGCAAAATCTCTTTAGCTAAGCAGAAGTTGGATGAAGTTAAGGAGGTGGAAGAACGCAGCCGGATTGTGGAAAAAGAGCTGATTACTCAGCGCGATAGACTTGCTTCCGATCGCACAAAAGCGGAAAAATATCAAAAATTGCGGGCGGAACTTCAAGAAAAGTCGCAGTGGGAAATTGTGCTGAAATTCCGCCAATTGCAGCAGCAAGAATGGAAACTGCGAGAACAAATCGAAACGGGCGATCGCACTTCTGCATCTCTCACCGAACAACTGGAAACAATTAGCACCCAAATTCAAGAAGCAACGGCCGAACTTGACGCGCTGAATGCCCGCGTTAAAGCTTTGGGAGAGTCGGAACTGTTGGCTTTGCAAGCGACGATTGCGACTCAGGAAGCGGAACGGCGGCAACTGCAAAACCGCAAACAGGATTTAGAAATAACTGCTGGCCAAATGGCGGCTAATGTAGCACAAACCGAGTCAGAAGTTCGGGAATTTCGACAAAGTTTGGAGCAAATTGAGATTGAAATATCTTATGTTAAGTCTCAGCAGGGGAGTTTTCAGGAACAGCGGGACGCAGCCCAGCAAAGTTTAGATGAAAATCGGGAAGTTGCAAATGCGATCGCCTCGACGGCGGAAGCTTGGGTACAGCAGCAAACGGAACTGCACCGCCAAATTGAAACAATTCAACAAACTTTGGAACCGCAGCGTACAGAACAAGCTACTATCGGAGAAAGAGCCGATCGCCTGGAAAGCCAAATTCAAGAACAAAACCAATCGCTGCAAGTATTGGAACAAGAAATTGAAGCGAAAAAAGCTCAGCAATCTCGCCTTGTGGAAACCAAAGGCATTGCATCTTTGCAAGTAGAATCGCTGAATCAGATTTTAGTCGAAGCCGAACAAGAATTGCAACTGCAACAGGAAACTCAAACTCGTTTGTTGGAAGAACAGCGGGAAAGACAGCGCAAATTAGACAAACTAGAAGTGCAGTTTCAAGCACTGCAAGAAGCGACGGGAACGTTTACTGCAAAAATTGTCGCGCAAAGCGGAATTGGCGGAGTTTGCGGCTTGGTAGCTCAACTGGGCAGGGTAGAACCGCGCTATCAGTTGGCGCTGGAAATAGCGGCGGGCGGCCGCATGGGCAATATGGTGGTGGAAGATGACAGCGTGGCTGCAGCTGCGATCGAATTGCTGAAACAAAAACGGGCGGGAAGGATGACGTTTTTGCCTTTGAATAAGATTAGAGGCGGCAGGTTTTCGGTGAATGAAAATTTGCGGCGCGCGGCTGGGTTTGTGGAGGTGGCTGTTAATTTAATTGATTGCGATTCGCGGTATCAGGAAATTTTTGCTTACGTTTTTGGCAGTACGGTGGTGTTTAGCAACCTCAGCGATGCTCGCCGCTATTTGGGACAGTACCGAATTGTCACTTTGGACGGGGAAATTTTGGAAAGTAGCGGGGCGATGACTGGGGGAAGTTCTACTAATAGATCTACCTTGCATTTTGGCACGGTTGATGGTAGCGAGGCTGGTAGTGAAGCGCGGACGATCGCTTCTTTACAAGAAAGGTTGGAGGAAATTGAGCGGATTTTGGAAAGGTGCAAAATTGCGATCGACCGCGCGTCTATTTCAGTCAAAACTCGCAGCCAAGAATTGATGGAAGCGAAACAGAATTTGCGCGAAAATCAGTTGCGCTTGGAACAGTTGGATTCAGAAATTAAGAATTTGCAAGCGCAACAGGCACAAGTGCGATCGCAAATTGCGAAAAACACACAGGAATTAACTAATTCGCGATCGAGATTGCAGTTGCTAGAGGGAGAATTGCCCGCCCAGGAAACTCAATTGCAGCAGTACCGGCAAACTTTGGCGCAGTTGGAAGAGTCGAACAGTCACAGCGAATGGCAGCAAATGCAATCGAGTTTGCGCGCACTCGAAGCGCAACTGCAAGAGCGAGAACAGGCTCTGAGAAACGTCCAGCAGCGCCAAGGAGACTTGGAAAATCAATTCGGGCGTTTGGAAGAGAAAATTAAGGAAGGCAGCGAGAAATTGCAGGAATGGCAAGTGCAGCAAAACGCGGGGGCGGATGCGATCGATCGCATTGTTTCGCAGCAGTTAGAACTCGACCGGCAAATTGCCGAAGCTAAGGCGGCTTTGGGGGAAATTGAGGAAAAATTGGGCGTGCAGAAGGGAGAGCGCGATCGGGCGGAATCTCAATTGCGAGAGAAGCATTTAGCCAAACAGCAGTTACAATGGCAGTCGCAAAAACTGCACGAAACCCAGCAAGAACGCCGGGAACAATTAGCCTCAGTCCGCACTCTATTGGAAGCGCAGCGGGCGGAAATGCCCGACCCCGTGCCGTCGATTCCTGAAAATGTCGAGAAAGCCAATTTAACGGAATTGCAGCAAGAAGTAAAGGCGATCGCCAAACGCATTCAAGCCCTAGAACCAGTCAATATGCTAGCCTTGGAAGAGTACAACCGCACTCAAGAACGCCTTCTTGAATTGAGTCAAAAATTGACAACATTAGAAGGAGAACGCACTGAACTGCTGTTGAGAATCGAAAACTTTACCACCCTCAGGCGGCGCGCTTTTAAGGAAGCTTTCGACGCGGTTAACGAGAACTTTCAGACTATCTTTGCGGAACTTTCCGAAGGCGATGGCTATCTCCAGCTAGATGACGAGGAAGACCCCTTCAGCAGCGGCTTGAATTTGGTTGCTCACCCGAAGGGCAAACCCGTACAGCGGCTGGCTTCCATGTCTGGAGGCGAAAAGTCGCTGACGGCGCTGAGTTTTATTTTTGCGCTGCAACGCTACCGCCCATCTACGTTCTACGCCTTTGATGAAGTGGATATGTTTCTGGATGGGGCAAATGTGGAGCGATTAGCTAGAATGATAAAACGACAGTCTGAACAAGCCCAGTTTATTGTTGTGAGTTTGCGGCGACCTATGATTCAATCAGCACAGCGTACAATAGGTGTTACTCAAGCACGGGGAGCTTATACTCAAGTCATAGGACTGAAGTTGTAGTCCCGGAGTCTTTGTTAACTATCGTGTTGAGTGATATATGTACTTAATAAATCAGGATTAAACTTAGAATGACATCCGAACAAATTTGCCAACGCTCCGACATTCTCGGCACTCAGGTCATCACCCGCGACAGAGGTAAACGCTTGGGGGTGGTTAGTCAATTGTGGGTGGACATTGATCGGCGGGAAGTTGTGGCGATCGGTCTGCGAGATAATATATTTGCGGTCGCTGGAATGCCGAGGTTTATGTTCCTCAGCAATGTCAGCGAAATCGGCGACGTGCTGTTGGTGGAAGATGAGAGCGCGATCGAAGATGATCTTGATGTTGAAGTCTACAGCATTTTGATTAACAGCGAAGTTATTACCGAAACCGGCGAACTTTTGGGTAGGGTGCGGGGCTTTAGGTTCGACCCCGAAGACGGTAAGTTAGTTTCTATAATTATCGCTTCCCTCGGCATCCCCCAAATCCCCGACCAAGTTCTCAGCACTTACGAGTTGGGGATTGAGGAAATTGTCAGCAGCGGTCCGAATCGCTTGATTGTGTTTGAAGGTTCCGAGGAAAGGCTCAGGCAGCTTACGGTGGGTTTGCTAGAGCGCGTCGGTTTGGGCCAAGCACCTTGGGAACGGGAAGAGGACGAGCAAGGTTATTATCCGAAACCCGTGGCTACGGACCATCAATTGGGCCCGGGCGTGCGGATACCTGCACCGGAAATGCGCAGCAAGGTAGCGCAGCCTGCGGTAGAGGAAGTTCCTTGGGATGAGGATTCGCAGTGGAATCGGCCTGCGGTGCGCCAGCCGATGCGCGCGGTGCAGCCTGAGCCGATTATCGACGATTACGAGGATTACGAAGAGGATAATTGGGGCGGCGAGGAGGACGATTACGAGGAGGAGTACGAGGAGAAGCCACAGTACACTCGCTCTGAGAGTCCTCGCCCGAAGCAGCCGGTGGTGCAGTACGAGTACGAGGATGATGTGGAGGCCGATGCTTGGGCTGACGATGAGGCGCCGAAGTCTTACAAGCCTCCTCGGGTGAATATCCCTGAGAAGACTAAGACTCCTGAGTACGAGGAGGAGGCTGGTTATTAGAAATTAATCGATCGGTTGGGCGGGTTTACGAGATTGTGTGTTTTAGACATAGATATTTGGTGACACCCGCCCCTACATACCATTGTAGGGGCGGGTTTTACAAGCAATATTTGAGGTTCACCCATAATTTAGATAAACCCGCCCCCACACAGCCGATAATCTAGATTAACCTGAGGTTCGAGCTCATCCCAAAAAATGTAGATGCCGATTATTCCTTGGGCGGGGGCGGGTTTATTATATGGTTGGTCTTACACCGATATGGTTGGTGAAACCCGCCCCTACAAGAGTCCTGGGGGCGGGTTTTACAAGCAATATTTGAGGTTCACACACAATTTAGATAAACCCGCCCCCACAGAGCGGATAATCTAGATTAACCTGAGGTTTGAGCTCATCAAAAAAAATGTAGATGCCGATTATTCCTTGGGCGGGGGCGGGTTTATGATATTGTTGGTCTTACGCCGATATGGTTGGTAAAACTCGCCCCTTGGATAAATTATGAAAAAAGATTTTATTAAACTCTCTATTTTCAGGTTAATAACTTATCTAATTTTTCCAATATTTCTATCTGTTACCAGTGCAGAAATCGTCTTGCGAGTTCTGGGATACAAACCCTGGCAAATAGAAAATGTTGATGTTGCTGTCGAACCAAAAGGTAACTTTTTTACCAAAGACTCGGAACTCGGCTACAAACATTTGCCGGGAAAATTCAAGGTAACACTTAACGGCAATTACTCATTTAATGCAACTCACCTCAATAATAGTCTCAGAATAACACATCCACTCAATACTTACAATCAATCCTCAAAAAAACCTGAGATTTGGATATTTGGCTGTTCTTTTACCTATGGTTGGTCATTGAATGACAGCGAAACTTATCCTTGGTTGCTGCAAGAGAAATTACCCAAATATGAAATAGTTAATTTTGGCGTTAACGGCTACGGCACGCTGCACTCGTTGATTCAATTCAAAGAAGCACTCAAACAAGGAAATCAACCAAAAATTGCGGTGATTGCTTATGCGAGATTTCACAACCCTCGCAATACTTTGTTAAGGTCGACAAGAAAGCACGTGGTTCCTTGGAATAAACTGGGTATTGTGTTCCACCCTGATGCTAGGCTGAATGGAGAAAATAATTTTACCTACAGCATGGCTAAAATTGAATATCACGAGTTCCCGCTGATGCGGGTTTCTGCATTAAGCCATTTTTCGGAGGTTATTTACAATAAATTTGAACAAAAATTGTATAGAAGCCATGAGGTTTCTAAGGCAATTATTGAAGAATTTAACCGTGTGGCTGAGGCTAAGGGTGTCAAGTTAGTTGTGGTGGGAATTAGTAGCAATTCTACTAAAATGTTGCAGGAGTTAAGTCAGGAGGGAATTGCTACGGCGGATATTTCGGTTGATTTGAAAATACCTGCCAATAATAATTGGCCTCATGACGTTCATCCAAGTGCGGTGGCGAATCGGCAATATGCAGAAAAGTTGGAAGGTTTTTTGCAAGATACTGTTTTAAGGTAACAATCTTGGACGCGCATCCCTACCAAAGAAACCGGGTTTTTACCGAAATTAAAGGCTTTGATGCAAGATTTTGGCAAAAAAACCCGGTTTCTGGCTACCCGTGCGTCCAGGACTATACAATTGATTTAGGGTTGCTAGACTGATGGGATTATTTGATGTTGTTTCTTTTAAATTGCCTCGAAAATTTCTGATTGATGGGTTTTTCTTGTTTTTAGTTGTTCTCGTCACAGTGGTAGATTCCGATTATTCCTTGGGCGGGGGCGGGTTTATTATATTGTGGGTCTTACGCCGATATGGTTGGTGAAACCCGCCCCTACGATAAATTATGAAAAAAAATTTTATTAAAAGCTCTATTTTCAGGTTAATAACTTATCTAATTTTTCCAATATTTCTATCTGCTACCAGTGCAGAAATCGTCTTGCGAGTTGCGGGATACAAACCCTGGCAAATAGAAAATGTTGATGTTGCCGTCGAACCAAAAGGTAACTTTTTTACCAAAGACTCAGAACTCGGCTACAAACATTTGCCGGGAAAATTCAAAGTAATACTTAACGGCAATTACTCATTTAATGCAACTCACCTCAATAATAGTCTCAGAATAACACATCCACTCAATACTTACAATCAATCCTCAAAAAAACCTGAGATTTGGATATTTGGCTGTTCTTTTACCTATGGTTGGTCATTGAATGACAGCGAAACTTATCCTTGGTTGCTGCAAGAGAAATTACCCAAATATGAAATAGTTAATTTTGGCGTTAACGGCTACGGCACGCTGCACTCGTTGATTCAATTCAAAGAAGCACTCAAACAAGCACATAAACCCAAAATTGCGGTGATTGCTTATGCGGGATTTCACGACCGCCGCAATACTTTGTTAAGGGCGAGAAGAAAGCAAATGGCTGCTTGGAATAAACTGGGTATTCTGTTGCAGCCTGATGCTAGGCTGAATGGAGAAAATAATTTTACCTACAGCATGGCAAAACTTGAATATCGCGAGTTCCCCCTGATGCGGGTTTCTGCATTAAGCCATTTTTTGGAGGTTAATTACAATCAATTTGAAGAGGGATTGTATAGAAGCCATGAGGTTTCTAAGGCAATTATTGAAGAGTTTAACCGTGTGGCTGAGGCTAAGGGTGTTAAGTTAGTTGTGGTGGGAATTAATAGCGGTTCTGTTAAGATGTTGCAGGAGTTAAGTCAGGAGGGAATTGCTACGGCGGATATTTCGGTTGATTTGAAAATACCTGCCAATAATAATTTACCTCATGACCTTCATCCAAGTGCGATCGCGAATCGGCAATATGCAGAAAAGTTGGGAGTTTTTTTGCAAGATACTGTTTTAAGGTAACAATCTGGGACGCGCCTCCATACCAAAGAAACCGGGTTTTTACCGAAATTAAAGGCTTTGATGCAAGATTTTGGCAAAAAACCCGGTTTCTGACTACCCGTGCGTCCAGGACTATACAATTGATTTAGGGTTGCTAGACTGATGGGATTATTTGATTTTGTTTCTTTTAAATTGCCTCGCAAGTTTCTGATTGATGGGTTTTTCTTGTTTTTAGTTGTTCTCGTCACAGTTGCAGTAACTTCAATCTATGTATCCAGCGAACATACTTTTTATTGGTGGGATTACGCGGGATACAATACCGCTACAGTCAACACGGCAAATTTATTTCGAGACTCGCCAGAGCGAGCATGGCGCGGAGTTATAGAATCGCTATCTAAGGAAAAAAACCTGTTAATTTCTTTGCCGTTAGTGCCGTTTATTCTCTTATTTGGCGAGTCTCGGCTGAGTTACATTCTCAGCGTATCCCTGATTTATGTGCTGCCGTTTCGCCTGTTGCTGGGGGCAATTTCTGCAAAGCTAATTCCAGTTTATTCCCGCCGGGTGTTTTGGTCTACTGTGCTGCTGAGTTTATTAATTCCTATGAGTTGGATACCGACTCTGCGGGGATATCTGGATACTGGCGGCTGTGTGTTTGTAGCCTTGGCAATTTTGCTTTATTTGCAGGATGTTAAGCTGAAAGCTTGGTGGAAAATCCCGTTGATTGGGTTTTTGCTGGCGGCGGCTATTCTGTGGCGGCGCCATTTTGCTTATAGTGCGATCGCATTTTTTGGTGCAGCGACTTTACAGGCTTTCATCGAGTTTGTTGTACTAATATACCGTAGGGAAAGGGCCTTGTCGTCTTCACAAGATAAGGAGGTGGCCGTGCCATTTCCCTACAGATGCTTGTTTGAATCCGCTGTAAAGTTAGGGTTAATAGCTGCAACTAGCTTGACTATTTTAATGTTGGTAGCGGGAGATTTTACTCGCAGTGCTCTGACGGTTGACTACCGCAATTTGTATGTCGCTTGGAGTTTGCTTGTAAATGATATTTTAACTCGTTATGCGGATTTTTACGGGTTGGGAACTTGGCTGCTGGTACTGATTGGTTTTTCTGCGGGAATTCTCACTCGAATGCTGGTTCCGGCGGCGGCTATTTTTGTTTCCTTGTTTGGAGTTTTCTCGCTGATTGAATGGCTGTTAGTCTTGCGTTACGGCTACTTGCACTATACAATTCATATTACACCGATCGCACTTTTAGGAATATCCACATTTTTCTGGACAACTTGGCTGACACTCAAGGGAAAAGTCCGGTATTTCATGCTGGGCGCGGCGGGTTTGTACCTGGTTTTGAATGCCGCAGTCGGGTTAATTCCTCTCAAAATTGATTTGTCAAGACTGTTTATGGCTAATTTTCCGCCGTTAGTGCGATCGGACTACGACGAAGTTGTAAAATTAGTAGAGTTTTTGCGAAAATTAGCACCGAATGAAGAACCGATTTATATTGTCGGTGCTTCTAACAATTTCAATGCTAACATACTCAGACAAGCTAACCGAAAATTAAACCCGCCGGAGGGTTGGTGGAAATTAAATACCATCGGGAGGCCGCAAATTGACTCGCGCGATACTTACCCGCTACCGGAGTTGTTGCAGTCACAATATGCGGTGGTTGCTGTACCTTTTCAGCAGGTGTTACCGACTGACGAACAAGTTTTGCGATCGCAGGAACAAGATGTTGTTAAAGTTGTGTACGATGCCTTTACTCAAAACTGGGAAATTGCCCGGGATTTCCAATTGCTACCGGAACAGTTTAAGCTAGAAAACGGCGTGACTGTCAGCGTTTACCGGAGGGTGCGGCCGACTGATACAGCAACGGCAGTTAGGACTTTGGATGCGATGCAGCGGCAAATAGTCGATCGACCGGGCACGCAGTTAGATTGGATTAGTTTGCATCAATCAATCTACACAAGTGCCAATTATTCAGTCAGCCAAAAATCAAATAACCTATATCATATTGTAACTAATCCAATTAAAAACAGCAAGAAACTCGATACATCTTTCCTGTATTTAGGTGCCATCTCAGACAAAGCTAAAGTTACCGGCAAACTCAATTTACCTAACAAACAATGTCCGGGAATTGCCCTGCGCTTGACTTTGTGGGACAAGCAAGGTAAATTAGTAGACTCAGCAGAGATGGCTTACAGTCAAAAAAGTGATCTCGGCTTAAATCTATTAGTTGAGGGCAAAAATCCAATTTATCTGCTGCTTGAGGTATTGAGTAGCAGCAAACAGGATTTAACAAACCAATGCCAACTGGAGATTAACAATTTAGCTGTCAGTAGGTAAGTTTAACCGTAAATAAGACAAGATTGCCTAAATCATTAATAGATACAGAAACCGCAGATGTAAAGCAGATAAACACAGATAGACGCAGATGTATTTGAAGATGATTTGGGAATGATTGCAAGAGGTATAATGCAGAAATATCAAAAATCCCACAAGTATTTTAATTTATCTCTCTATACTTTTGTCATCATCGGCTCCCTGATGGCAACTGGCTATATTTTCCCGATTGGAGGCAATTTTCCCGAAGTGCCGCCAATTCAATTTATGCTAAATCCTGAACTGTATAAAAATGATTATTACGTTCAGGAAATGGTGAAATTTAATCCCAGATACTACTATTATTATATTATCTATTTGCTCGCCAACTTAGGAACCAGCATTCCCCTAGCGCACTTTATTTATCAATTCCTAGCCTTTGGTTCATTTATCCTCGCTTGCTACGCAATTATCAATATCTATACTAATTCCAAACTGCCTGCCGCAGCGATGGCTTTTTTATGTATAGCCGCTTCATTTACAGATGTTGGTAACACCCTGATATTTTCCACCAAATCAGTACCCAGTACCTTCGCAATGGGTTTCGCAATCTGGGGAATTTACTTTAGTTTGCGCCAGAAATGGCTGACCGGATATTTATTTTTTGGGCTGGCTTGTTTGCTGCAATTTTTAGTTGGTTTGTTGCCGGGATTGATGATGGTTCCCGTTTTATTTATTGAATCTGTAAGACAGCGGAATTTCAAAACATTGATTTTGGCGATCGCACTTTTAGCAGCAATGGCAAGTATCGTTTACGTACCGATGTTATTAACAGGTACTACCAGCACTCACACTATCGACAACGCCCAGTTTGTCTACATTCACGCCAAAGTCCGCAACCCCCACCACATCCTCCCGTCAAATTGGGATTTTGGGAATTGGTTCAACTTTATATGTTTCATAATGGGTGGGTTGCTGTGCATCAAAAATTCGGATTTATTGCGAAAAGAAGACAAGATTAATTTTTATGTAATTGTTGGCACATCAATTTTTGCACTGTTGCTAAATTACATATTTGTAGAAGTTTACCCGCTGGCTTTTATCGCCAAACTACAGTTAGCTAGAACCGTACCTTTTGCTCAATTAATCATATTTATTGCTATTGGTTTGACAATTGATATACTTTACAGACAAAAAAGAATAGCTATTAGCTTGTTGCTGTTAGTTGTACTAACTTTGCCTTTTAGGGGTATCATTTTCCTAGGATTATCAGTGTGGCAAACAAAAAAATACGTATTTCCCAAAAGATATAATATATTGTTGTGGATTTTAGCAGTAGGAACGGTAATTTTCAGCTTGATATATCCGGTGACTGATTCCTGGGAAATAATGGGCGATAGAATAATTAGCATCCCAGTCCTTTTCTCAATCCTCGCCTTCCCATTCATTTTAGAAGAAATAACCCTTGCTACATCTATAAAACAGACTCTAACTCACACATTAGCCTTAATAACTACCGCCACCTTAGTTTTTGGAGTAGCAGGAATTCTGCCCAAACCTATATTAAATTTATTTCAAACAAGAATTAATATCAATGCCGTTTCCAGTGACGACTTAAGCAGATTAGCTGTGCGATTTTCGCAAATTAGCAGCCGCGATTCACTCGTATTAATTCCACCTTCAGTTACCAGCTTCCAGTTTTTCTCCGAAAGAGCGATTGTCGTCAACTTCAAGAACTTTCCCTTTACCGAAAAAGGCATCAAAGAATGGCAAAATCGCATGGAAGCTGTTTTAGGGGTTCCCTTAAACCCGCAAATGATTTGGGGAGGAAATGACTTTTTTATCCGCCGCAGCAGTGCAGATTTAGTCAAAGTAGCCAGAAACTATCATGCCGATTATATCCTGACTCGTACTGACTGGCACCCAAATATTCAAGGAGAAATCGCCGACAAACAAGGCAAATGGATACTTTATAAAATTAGGTAATAGGTAATTGGTAAAACTTGTTAAATTTCAATTAGACTTTTATCTTAGTCGGCCGACACAGACTTTGCTTGTCTATAAGCAATTTCAACATCCGATTTATCTGCGTTAATCAGCGTTAATCAGCCTTAATCTGCGGTTAAATATCAAAACCAGAATCATCAATAATTTCGCTAATTTGCTTGTCCACATAATCAGCATCCACATTCCGCGCCATCAACTCAGCTAAAATCCCCAAAGAAATCAACTGCACCGACAGAATTGTACACAAAATCCCAAAAAATAACAAAGGTCGATTCCCGATCGGCCCAAAATTCATCCCCGCCAAATTCAGAAACCAAATAACTATCAAATAACTCAGCGAAACAGTTCCAACCAAGCCAAAACACAATCCCAAACCCCCAAACAAATGACCCGGTTTGTGTAAATACTGCGTCGTGGCTAACACCGTCAACAAATCAAGAAATCCCCGCGCATAACGTTCCCAGCCGTAATTCGATTTTCCATGCTTGCGCGGATGATGTTCCACAACTACTTCCCCAATTTTAAACCCTAAATTGTTGGCTAAAGCTGGAATGTAGCGGTGCAATTCCCCGTACAACTTAATCGACTGCAAAACTTCCCTACGGTAAGCTTTAAAACCGCAATTCATATCGTGCATTTGCACCCCAGTCAGCAAACACGCAACGGCATTAAACAGCTTGGAAGGTAAAGTTTTAGAAAGCGGGTCGTTCCGCCGTTTTCGCCAACCAGAAACTAAATCAAATCCCGATTCTAAATGATGTAAAAACTTGGGAATTTCAGCGGGGTCATCCTGAAGGTCAGCATCGAGAGTAAAGATAATTATCCCTGCTGCATTGCGAAATCCTGCTGAAAGTGCGGCGGATTTGCCAAAGTTGCGGCGCAGTTTAATCGCTTTAATGAGTTGGGGATGTTGGCTGGCTAAATCTGTGATTTCTTGCCAGGAATAATCGCGGCTACCGTCATCTATGAAAATGACTTCGTAACTGTCAATTTCTGTTTGGAACATGACAAGTTGGATTTTTTCAAATAGCACTTTGAGGGTGGCTTCTTCGTTGTGAACGGGGATTACGAAGCTGAGATGTTTTGGCATAGGGCTATTCTATTTCATTGGTGTTGTAAATGAGGTTTTTTTTATTAACCGCAGAGGGCGCAGAGGCCGCAGAGGAGGAGAAAGAGAGGTTTTTTAGTTTTTATTGATAACTTGGGAGTTTCGCAAGGCTACCCAACCTTTGCGGTTTTTAAAGGAGGCATAGGCTGTCAATAATTTATCTGCTGGTGATGTTTGAATGTATCCTCTCCAAGCTGCGAATTCGTAGGAAGGGCCAAACAAGTTAACTAACTCTGGGCGCGGAAATCCTGACATGGCGAAACCTCTAACGACATTTTCTTGGTTGAGAATGGCAATACATTTTACATTGTTTTCGGGGTCTCCTACCCAGCCAGTTACTCTCGCTGCTTTTGGTGCAAGTTTGGTGACTGTATCAAAATATCCGGGTACTCCGTCTTTGGGTGCTGACAGTAAGTTTGGAGCGATTTTTGTGGCTAATGCTGCACAGAAATTGTGTTTTTTGATATCTCGGTTAAAGGGTACTAAATTGTTAGTTTTTAAGGCGTCGATTAATCCGATAAAAGCGGCGGGTTTGTTGCCTACGCGGTCTTTAATTAGCGTTACGTCGGTGATGCCTAATTGCAGTGATAATGCTACTAACGGTTGATAGGTTGCTCTGCGGGCGATCGCCATTGCAGTTTCGCCTCCCACCCCGTACATTAAAATAATGGCGACTGTGGCGACTGCAAACAGCGGTGTCAGCCAACGCCCTTGAATTCTTGGTGTTGGCTGCCACTCGCGCACCCACAATACTGTCAGCACAATTGTGCTCATCCAAAACAAAGCTGGGAGTGTGGCGTAGCGGGAAGCGGTGGCCTGTTCGACGCCAAATCCCGATCGGCTAACCGCAGCCATTAACGCCGTTTGCAGCGTGTAAAGTTGGATTGATAGCCAAGGCAGCCAATCCGGGCTATCGACCTTTTTTACAAATAGCCAATAACTCACAAAACCCGTCGCTGCAATCAAACCAATTATACCAATAATTGAAGCAAAAATAATATTTTCGCTAAATATTCCGCCGAGATAAGTGGGAATATATTCGATAGTTTTGAGCGGGTTAATTTTAGTTAAAGAAGGGTGATGAGCTGGAGTTTTATAAGTTAAAAAATAAATGCCAATCACCGCAATCGAAGCAATGAAATACAAATAAGTGATTCGCCGCGGAAACCGCAGTACAACAGCAGCAGCACACAATATCGGCCACAAAGCTAAAGGAGTGCTGTAACTAATACAGCCTAAAACGCCAAAAATAATGCTGCCAATTACCCACTTATTTTCTAAATGTGGGGGCTGGCACGGGGGCACCGATCCTACAAACTCGTTCCCCGGCTGTGCCTGGGAATAAATATCCAGAGGCTCGGCCTCCCTCTTACTTGACAAAAGCGTCACATAGCATTGCAAACAAAATATCGAACAAATCACAAATAAATTAGCAATTATCCAGTGAACGCCGCTGAAGCCCCGCATCCAATTGTGAGCCGCCGCCGGAGTAAAATTAAAAATAGAAATGCAAAGCAGTAGCGAGATAAATTGCAGCGGAAAACGCCTCAATTTTAACGGCAGTAGAGCAATTAATATATGGCACTGAATCCAAGCCAAGAACCAGGCAACTAAACATAAACCAATATTTGAGCCTTGGGTGACAACTATATTCAATCCATAAATAATTGCCGGAATCAAGACAAAATGCTCGTTCGCCCGAAATATCCAATTAAAAGGATTTGTAGAGAAACCGTCTACTGAATAAAAATTCCACGTCATCCACCAATAATCAAAATTAGACAAGTCTCCCGCTTGTGATATCAGGTACAAAATATATGATGCTGGTATTAGAATGCCGAAAACTGATGCGGCAATTAAAACATATTGTTGCTTAACTTTCATGGATTCCGACATGGGGAGATTTTTAATTGGTAAGGGCGGGTTTAGGCGAGAAACTTTGCAGATAACAGGTAACTCATGAACATAACCCGCCCTCGCGTTTTGAATTTTCCTCTTGAACCAGAAACCCGGTTTCTTCCTGTCTGTCTAGTCGTCAAACCAAAGATGGCGCGCTGAAACCGGGTTTCTTTCTATGGGTAAGTCTTATTTCATTTCACTTCTCTTACCAGCATTTGTCTGAGTCCTTGCCGCCAGTGGGGAGGATGCGTGCCTAGAAGTGCTGATATTTTTACCGTAGAGAGGACAGAAAAAGCCGGACGTTTTGCGGGTGTCGGATATTCGGAGGTGGTGATGGGAATTACGCGCTGAACTTTTAGGGGAAAGCCGAGTTTTGCTGCTTCCTCAAAAATGGCGATCGCAAAATCGTACCAACTACAAACACCGCTATTAGTGTACTGGTAAGTCCCAAAAGTTTCTGACCCAAGGAGAGGAATAATTTGCGAAATTGCCTCCGCTAAATCCCTAGTCCAAGTAGGACTTCCGATCTGATCTGCTACTACTCGAATTTCTTCCCTTTCTTTTCCCAACCTCAGCATGGTTTTGACAAAATTACCTTTGCCGCCGTTGCCGTAAACCCACGCGGTTCTAATAATAATATGTCGGTTTCCCGCTTTCCGGATTGCTTCCTCGCCTGCTAATTTCGACTTCCCGTAAGTTCCCAGGGGGTTTGTAGAATCTGTTTCCAGATAAGCAGAACCGTGACTACCGTCAAATACATAATCAGTAGAAAAGTGAATCAAACTTGCTCCCAGTTTTTCGCATTCTTCGGCGAGAATTCCGGGTGCAATGCCGTTGACTGCGTTTGCTAATTCCGGTTCGCTTTCCGCTTTGTCTACCGCAGTGTAAGCACCCGCATTGACAACTAAATCCGGTTGAATTTCAGCCATTGCTTGACGGATGCTTTCGGGTCGGGATAAGTCGAGGCGAGTGCGATCGACCGCAATTACCTCTCCCGAGGGTAATAAAATCGGCTGCAATTCTTGAGCTAGCTGTCCGCTGCCACCTGCGAGTAAAATTTTCATTGTTCAAAAACTTGAGCTTTTTTGAAGGTTTGTCCCGCTTGGTCTTTAGCTGATAAGATTGGTTCGGCACCATCTAGCGGCCAGTCGATCGCCAAATCGGGGTCATTCCACAGGATACACCGCTCGTGTGCCGGTGCATAATAATCTGTAGTTTTGTACAAAACTTCAGCCGTGTCCGAAACCACTAAAAAACCGTGAGCAAAGCCCGCCGGTACCCAAAGTTGCTGCTTATTTTCAGCACTCAGCAAACACCCCACCCACTTTCCGAAAGTGGGCGAACTTTGTCTAATATCCACCGCTACATCAAATATTTCGCCAGCCACTACCCGCAGCAATTTGCCTTGAGGCTGCTGGATTTGGTAGTGCAAACCGCGCAGCACATTTTTAGAGGATTTGGAATGATTGTCTTGAACAAATGCTGCCGTCACACCTGTTGTTTCGACAAAAGCTCGGTGATTGAAACTCTCAAAAAAGAAACCGCGATCGTCTCCGAAAATTTTTGGCTCAACGATCAGGAGTTCCGGGATTTCAGTAGATATAACATTCATAGTGGGCTAGATCGCGTGATAAACTCATACTCAGTCAAGGCTATTTTACTATGAAAACTGACACATATCTCAAAAAGTTGTACGCCAATCGATTTGATTCCCGACAAATGCAAGCGAAGGTGGCACTCTGGAAAGTTTTAATTGACGATTTTTTACAAAATTATGTTCCTCCAGACTCAGCGGTTTTAGATATAGGTGGCGGTTACTGCGAGTTTATAAATCAAGTTAGGGCTGAAAAAAAATGTTTAATTGACCTTAATCCTGATTCAAAGTTATTTGCTAATGCTGATGTGAATGTGCTTAATATTGATGTGTTGAATTTGGAGGCTTACACATCTTTTACCGAACAGTTCGATCGTATTTTTATCTCAAATTTTTTTGAGCACCTCCGCAACAAAGAGGAACTTGTAGACATTATCTCGTTTTGCTTTAATGCCCTTAAGCCTAGCGGTTCTTTATTGGTGATTCAGCCGAATTTTAAATATTCCTACCAGGAATACTACGATTTTATCGACCATCAATTACCGATAACGCATTTATCGCTGCAAGAGCTTTTACAAACTGTCGGGTTTGAAATTGACCTGATTCTACCGAGATTTTTACCGTTTTCGACGAAAGGCAGACCAGCCTCGCCCTTGCTGTTAAAACTTTACTTAAAATTGCCTTTTTTGTGGCGATTTTTGGGAGGGCAAATGTTTGTTAAAGCATCGAAACCCAACAATTGAGGAGCTTTCTCAATATCGACACTTCCAGTTAGAGGCGGAAAATGATAATGTATGGAAATCGCTCATTTTAATAATTCATCTACTGGAATGCTAAAACCCGGTAAAACAATTTGAGTGCTAACAGTTTCCCCAGCAATAAAGATGCTTCTGGTTGCTTTTGTGACTACAATAATCCATTGGTTTTCCGGATATACCAGCCAAACTTCCTCACTTCCCGATTCTAAATATTCTGTAGCTTTAGCAATTACATCTTCCGCCAAATCTGTTGGAGAAACAATTTCAGCACATAAAGGAAAACTTTGCGGCAGCACTTTGAGATTGCCAAATTGTGCTGCTAATTCCGGGGGAAGGTAGGCAACATCAGGATAGCGCCCCTGGTTGTTTGTGCGGCAGGGAACATCAGTATAAACCTCCCCTTCTTGTCCGCTAGAGTCTTTGTAGGTTCTCCAATAAAAGTAAAGATTTCCTTGCACCTTGCTATGCTTGAGAGTCAGACCATTTTTCTCCAATAATTCGCCATCAACCCACTCTTGCAGATCCGGTGGACTTTCCATCCATTCTTCTAGAGAGTAGATTTCCGATTGGGCAACAACTGTAGAAGTTATCATGTTTTTGCGTCTGGGCGGGGGGAACTTTTTTTCTATGATACCAGATGCGATCGAGCTTTGGTTGACAAAAGCGCGATCGCACTTTGTAGATTAGACTGTTAAGTGTTATCATAAAATTTACAAAGTATCCAGCATTTCCGGCTTAGCCAAATCAGGATGAATCTGCCATAAAAGCATCACTTTGAGGACAAACATGATGACAGAAACTCAATCATATGCCGCCCTTGCAGTCAATATTCCACTAACACTAACACTCACCGTTACCCACGAACAGTTCGTTGAATTGGCGATCGCCAATCGAGAGTTACAATTAGAACGCACAGCAACAGGAGAATTAATCGTGAACCCACCAACCGGAGGCGACACAGGATATCGGAATCTGGATATAGAAGGGCAACTCTGGCTGTGGAATCGGCGAACAGGACTCGGTAAAGCATTTAATTCTTCTACTGGTTTTCACCTGCCAAATGGGGCCGATCGCTCTCCTGATGCGTCTTGGGTGCGTCAAGAAAGGTGGGACGCACTCACCCCAGAACAAAAAGAAGGCTTTCTTCCCTTAAGTCCTGATTTTGTGGTAGAACTTCGTTCTAAAAGTGACAATATGAAGCTACTGCGAGCGAAAATGAAAGAATACATGGAAAACCAGGTTCGTTTAGGTTGGTTGATAGATAGGAAAAATCGAAAAGTGGAGATTTACAGACAAAATCAGGAAGTGGAAGTGCTGGACAATCCTGCAACTTTGTCGGGTGAAGATGTGTTGCCGGGGTTTGTCTTGGATTTGACAGAAGTTTGGAGATAAATACTGAGTCGTGTAAAAAATGGGCGATCGGGCATAAGTTATCTTCTAAGGAGGTAAAAATTGATATATAATCAACCAACAAACACATTGCGATTTCAAGCATTATGATCGATCGCAAAATCTTACAAGAATATCGAGAATATAACTTTCGTTCATACTTTGAATTACCTTACGAAACAGACGAAATTTTAGCAGAATTTGATTACTCGCTAATTAAAGCTGAGTTATGTCTGCCGCATACGTCTAGAGAACTAGGAGAAATAGACTCTCTCAAACAAAGAATTAGAGCAACTTTGCCTTTTCTCAGTCTCAGCAGCGAAACAGCTAGAAGAGAATCTTTAGTATCGCCTGTTTTGCTGGACCTCGTTCGATACTGCCAATGTCAACTGCGATTTGAGTATACTCTAAACGTTAATAGCTGGTTAAAAGGAAATTTAGATTATCTCGTGCAGTCAAACCACGACTTGCTAGTTATTGGAGCCACAAAAGACGATATGACTAGAGGATTTACTCAACTAGCTGTAGAATTAATTGCTATGTCGCACGTGGCCGACAAAAATATTTTTTACGGGGCGGTGACCATGGGAGATGTCTGGCGATTTGGCAAGTTAGATACAAGTAAGCAGACAATTTTTCAAGATGTCAATTTGTTTAGAGTGCCTGATGATTTAGAAGATTTAATTAAGGTCATGGTGGGAATTTTAGACGGTGGCTTAATATAATTATCTCAAATATTAACATTAGGAATTAGGAGCGATCGCTTTTGCAAAACATTTATTATACCTACTTAATCAAAGGTGGCAGATTGCCATAATTTAGCCTTTCTACATATTTAATATGGCGTCTTGTAATGAAGCTTGAATGAAAGTTTGAACTAGCTTTCTGAATCTACCCTTAACACCCGATTTTTCTTCCTCTCCTTGGGTTTTAACCCGTAGCTGTGGCAGTAAAATTATCGAAAACTGAACCCACTGCCAAATCTTACTGATGTCAGGTTCATCTAGCTGACGACATGAATAATCATTTTCTATAAGATACTCAGCCTCTAAATGGGAATAGTTAGAAACTGTTTCTAACCAACCAGATTTCCAGTTAGCAAACCCCCCTCGTCAACCTGGTATCCGCTTAATTGCAACGGCAATTATTTCTGGTAAATGTGGAATACGGCACTGCCCATTGGTGTCAGCTTAACGTCAAACTGACCGTCTCTCTTGTTTGTATCGGAGTCTAGATCCCCCCTAACCCCCCTTAATAAGGGGGAAGAGTCTTCTCTCGCGTCCCCCTTAGGATCGCGAATTAAATAACTTACAATTTTAATTATTATTGTGGGATGGGCGTCCCGCCCGTCCAAAAAGGAC
>NZ_JAUBVJ010000107.1:0-24260 GCF_036702785.1 Microcoleus sp. AR_TQ3_B6
CCGCAAATGCTATCACTGCCGCGATCGCCCAACAGCAGATCGTTGCCAGTACCCCCCACCAGAACGTCATTGCCCTTGCCCCCGTAAACCGTATCATTGCCCAGGTCGCCGCTTAAAGTATCGGCAGCATCTCCGGCGTTCAACAAGTCGTTGCCGGCACCGCCGCATAGCAAATCGCGTTCAGTCGAGTCAGGGCGAGACGGGTCAAAACTGCCTCCAAACAAGCAGTCGTTACCCTGGGCCCCAACTAGAGTGTCATTGCCCAAGTCGCCCCAAATCAAGTCATCGTCTTTGCCGCCGATGGCCACATCTGAGCCCTTACCCCCGAACAGGCGATCGTCGCCCCCGGCGCCGTTGAGGTAATCATTGCCATTGCCGCCAAACAGCCTGTCTTTGTCTGCATTCGGACCTAGGGGGATATTGCTGGGCAGCCCCCCGTAAATATTGTCGTTGCCGAGTAAGCCCAGCAGAATGTCGTCGCCGTTGAAACCGCTGATAGCGTCGTTGAGATTGCTGCCGATGAGGAAGTCGTCGCCGTCAGTGCCGTTGAAAGTGCGATCGACTGAATTCGGGCCTGGAATTAAACCGATCGCGGGTAGGGTAATCTGTTGGCAAATGCAATCGCGATCGTCTGGAGTTGGCGTCGGATTCGGAGTCGGAGTTGCCGTGGGAGTCGGAGTCGGAGTTGGCGTCGGATTCGGAGTCGGAGTTGGCGTCGGATTCGGAGTCGGAGTTGCCGGGGGAGTCGGAGTTGCCGGGGGAGTCGGAGTTGCCGGGGGAGTCGGACTCGGAGTCGGAGTTGGAGTCGGAGTTGGAGTCGGAGTCGGAGTTGGAGTCGGAGTCGGACTCGGAGTTTCCGTGGGAGTGGGAGTCGGAGTTTCCGTGGGAGTGGGAGTCGGAGTTTCCGTGGGAGTGGGAGTCGGAGTTTCCGTGGGAGTGGGAGTCGGAGTCGGAGTTGGGGCCGGAGGGTTATTGACAACAATGCTTACCGTGACAGTCGCAGAATCAGCTTTGCCGTCATTAGCTTTGTACGTAAAAAAGTCTGTGCCTGCAAAACCAGCATTCGGAGTATAAATGAAGGAACCGTTAGCGTTGAGGCCGATCGACCCGGAAGCCGGATTTGTTACCAGAATCGCAGTCAGCCCATCGTTTTCCGGGTCTGTATCGTTGATTAAGACTCCCAAACCCCTCACGTTGAGACTCGTATTAAAAGCAGTAGTATAGCTGTCTGAATTGGCTGTAGGCGGGTTATTGTTGACGTTTACAGTTACGGTAGCGGGTGCAGAGTTAACTATCCCGTCGCTGACTGTGTAGGTAAAGGTGTCTGTTCCAAAAAAGCCTGGGTTAGGGGTATAAGTGAAAGAACCGTCCTTGTTGAGGGCGATCGAGCCTTTAGTTGGGTTGGCGGCCACCGCAGCAGTTAGTGTGTCCAAGTCCGAGTCCGAGTCGTTTGCTAAAACTCCCGGCACTTTTACGCTGAGGACTTTTCCCGTACTGAGGCTGTAGGTATCGGGATTTGCTGTTGGGAGACTGTTAGTGACGTTGATCTTCACCGTGGCGGGGGCAGTCTGGGCCCCGTCGCTAGCGCTGTACGTGAAGGTGTCTGTCCCTGCAAAGCCTTGGTTAGGAGTGTAATTGAATGTGCCGTCGGGGTTGAAGATGATCGTACCCTTGGTCGGGCCTGTAACTAAGGCGGCACTCAACGTGTCGAAGTCGAAGTCGCTGTCGTTGCTTAAGACCGACGGCACTGATAACAGAACTTTGCCGTGCTGGATGCTGTAGGTATCGGGTTGTACAGTTGGCTGACTGTTGGTGACCTTAATTGTCACCGTGGCGGGAACAGTCTGGGCCCCGTCGCTAGCGCTGTAGGTGAAGGTATCTGTACCCACAAAGCCAGGGTTAGGAGTGTAATTGAAGTTGCCCAAGGAATCGAATACGAGTTTACCTTGGGTCGGGCCTGTGGCTACAGTGGCCCTCAGGAAGTCGCCGTCGCTGTCGGTGTCGTTGCTTAAGACCGACTGCGCTGAGAACAGAATTTTGTCGTGCAGGATGCTGTAGGTATCGGGTTGTACAGTTGGCTGACTGTTGGTGACCTTAATTGTCACCGTCTCGGGGACAGTCTCGGCCCCGTCGCTAGCGCTGTAGGTGAAGGTATCTGTACCGACAAAGCCTGCGTTAGGAGTGTACTGGAAGTTGCCCAAGGAATCGAATGCGAGTTTACCTTGGGTCGGGCCTGTGACTACAGTGGCCTTCAGGAAGTCGCCGTCGCTGTCGGTGTCGTTGCTTAAGACCGACTGCGCTGAGAACAGAACTTTGTCGTGCAGGACGCTGTAGGTATCGGGTTGTACATTTGGCTGACTGTTGGTGACATTAATTGTCACCGTCTCGGGGACAGTCTCGGCCCCGTCGCTAGCGCTGTAGGTGAAGGTATCTGTACCCACAAAGCCAGGGTTCGGAGTGTAAGAGAAGTTGCCGCTAGATTCGAATGCGAGTTTACCTTGGGTCGGACCTGTGACTAAAGTGGCCTTGAGGATGTCGAAGTCGTAGTCGGTGTCGTTGCTTAAGACCGACTTCGCTGAGGACAGAACTTTATCGTGCAGGATGCTGTAGGTATCGGGTTGTACAGTTGGCTGATTATTGGTGACGTTAATTGTCACCATCGCGGGGACAGTCTGGGCCCCGTCGCTAACGCTGTAGGTGAAGGTATCTGTACCCACAAAGCCAGGGTTAGGAGTGTACTGGAAGTTGCCGTCGGGATCGAATGAGAGTGTACCTTTAGTCGGCTCTGTGACTACCTCCGCACTCAGCATGTCGAAGTTGGGGTCGGTGTCGTTGCTTAAGACCGACTTCGCTGACAAGAGCAATTTATCGTGCAGGACGCTGTAGGTGTCATTTTCGGGCACCGGGAAATTATTAACCGAGATGGTGGGGCCGAGAATAAAAGAGGAACTTGCTTGGTCTGTGACGTCGCCGAAAAATAGGAAGTTTGTCTGGCTGTAGGGATTGTACGGTAAAGGAGGCTCGCCGGTTTCTGGATCAAATGCCGTGTAGTTGCGTAGTGGCTGATTTGTCAGCAATGCTGTGCCGCCGGCAAACAGGCTGTAAGTGTCGCCTTGAACGACGAGTTTATAGTTTGTAGCATTGCTGATGTTAAATGCTGCATTTTCCCCGCGAGTGAACAGGGGAGTATCTTGCTGAGCAAAGATGCCTCCGTTGGCGCCGAGGTTGCGTTTGGTGAAACCCAGTTCAATGCCGTTTTCACCGTCGCTGCTAATGGCGATGATGCTGAAACCTGCCCGATCGTCACTATTACTATTTTCAGCCGTAACTGCAAGGTTGAAAGAGACGCTATAACCGTTCGTTTGGTTGAGGCTGGGGAAACTTGGGTTGACTAAAGTAAATGTTCCTGTTGGTTGTTGCGGAGTAGGGGGGAGGTATTGGTAATTTGCATAGCCGGCGTAGCCTGTAGTGTCATTAGCCGCCGTCACGCTAGCAGTATTAATGCCCGTCGTGTTGGGCGAGAACGCACCAGCGGGAATGGAACCAGAACCGAATGGCGAAGGTAGAGGTGCCTGTCCGTAAGCTAATTTAGTACCGTCCGCTGTCCCGATACCGGCGGGCGGTCCGCCTCCAAACGGCAAGGCTACAGGCGGAAAGTTACTGCCGTCGTAGAGGGTAAAGCCGAAAATAAATTGGTAAGCAGCCATTGTGGCTGACCCGATCGCCAACCCAGATGACACGGCTCCCGTTGTATAATCTAGCTGCCAGTCTCCGCCCTTAGCTTCACAGCCGATCGGCGATCTAGAAGCAGCAATTTTTGCCTTAGTTAGCTGACTCAGTTGCTGCACAAAGTTAGCGCCCGAATCCCCCGCCGCTACCTCGCACCCGTACAGCAAAATCTCTCCACTTTCTGCCAGCGAGCTCGACCAACGCTGCAATTGTTTAGCATAAGTTTTTAAATTTATTAAGTTTAGTTCGATCGCGCCTAGCTGCAAACTCGCGGGGCGGCCGTGGGAGATGATATGAATGCTTTTGATATTGCTGCGACTCGCTAGTGCCTCAGCAATTTGTTCTACTCCATCCCGCACCACATCGAGGGTAATAACTTCTGTCCCCAATTCGATGCCGTTGCGGAGAGTTTCGACATCGTCCAGGGCAGAGTCGAGAAAGGCGATCGCACTAAAAACTGATCGGATAAAATTTTGCAAAATAGACCTCTGGTTATAGGATCGTAGGAAATTTAAGACGTGTTAAGTTTAGCAAATGCAAAAATTCAATGTCATCATTAAAATTAAGAATCAAAACGAATGATACTAATTTTCCGTGAGGCTGCAACTGAGGCATCTTGATAGAGGGGAATTGAGCCAATAAATCCTTTAAAAAACCGAAAATTCCGGTACAAAACCCGCCTCTATCAAGGTTCGATCGCCAAAAGTTCTTCTGCTACCAATCCTTTCTGAATTGCGAGCACTGCTGCTTGAGTGCGGTCGCGGACTTCTAACTTTTGCAAAATCCCGTGCACGTGAACCCGCACAGTCCCCGGAGCAATGTACAATATTTGTGCAATTTCCTGATTGCTTTTTCCCCCCGCAACTAAAGCCAAGATTTCCTGTTCTCGCTTCGTCAGCCGATTTTCCAAAACTTCTGATTTTGACCCTACTTTCCCAGGTTCAGGATTAGCAAAAACCTCCCGAATTTCCGCAGTTGCCGCTCGATCCCACCACGAAGCACCCGCTGCTACCGAGCGAATTGCCAAAACCAAAGTTTCCGCCGCAATTCCCTTGAGGCAATATCCCTGAGCTCCCGCTGAAATCAACCTTTCAATTAACGATTTTTGGGCGTGAGATGTTAAAATTAAAACGGGGATTTCTGGATGCCGCTGTTTAATTTGGCGGCAAGCTTCAAGGCCACCAATTCCCGGCAAACCGACATCGAGAACTACCACATTTGGCAAGTATTCCTGAGTCAATTCTACCGCCGTTTCCCCATCTTCCGCCTCCGCAATTACTTGCAAGCAACTTTCTTGTTGCAATCGGGTTTGCAGTCCCAACCGAAATAATTCGTCGTCTTCCACTAGAAGAATTCGCAAGGGAAAAACTGGTTTCATTTGCCATTCCTCCTGCTGTCAAGTTCCTTGATATGATGAGGATGATATGATGTCGGGTAAATTAACCCGCATTCTCCTAGGAGCTGGTTCACGCATGGCCTGTAATATAAGTGAGATATCCCGTAAAATTGCCGCGACCGAAATATTGTGGTCGATAGGTCGGAGATGATATGATTCGCCGAGTTCATTGCCAGTGCAGCCAAGTAGCACGCCCGCAATTTTCTACCTCGGCGAAAGCAGCGCCCAGTAGCAATGACAGCAGATAAAACCAACAAGTATGCCACAAAAAAAGATATCATAAAGCTGGGATTGCAGGCAGTCTAAATCCAAATAAAGCGCCTAAAGGCAATTTATTTTCTGCCCAAATTATACCGCCGTGAGCGTCAATGATTTGGCGAGATAAGTATAACCCCAATCCCGCTCCTTTGGCTTGCCGATCGCTGTGTCCTTGATAAAAACGATCAAACAAGTGGGGCAGTTCATCGGCGGTAATTCCCAACCCGCTATCGATAACTTTCACCACCTGATAACTCGCATAAGATTGCATAACAATTTCTACTTTTCCACCGCGAGGAGAATGGTTAATGCCGTTTGTTAGCAAATTAACAAAAACGCGCTGGAGTTGCACGGCATCGCCATTTACCCACAAAGAGCGACGGAAATCTGACTCTCCGTAACTCATATTAATGTAAACCCGGCGCGCCGCAGATAAATCGGTGAGAGTTGCGATTACTTCTTCTGCCAAAACTACTAAATTTACGGGCGCAAGTTGCAGTTTTAAACCTTCGGCATCGTTGCGGTAAACATCCAGCAGCGTTTCTACTAATTGTAGTGACATTTTGTGCGATCGCGCCATTGTTTCGAGAACTTTTTGCTGACTGGGGGTAACATTCCCAAATTTTGCTGACTCAAAAGCTTTAATTGTTTCGATCGCCCCCAGCATCGGCGTTTTCAAGTCGTGACTCAAAGTAGAGACAAAATCTTCTCGGATGCTTGCTAGCTGCTGCTGCGACTGCAAATCAGCTTTAGCGATCGCGATCGCTTCTTGGTACTGGTGGTTGCGATCGCTCAAATATCCCGTCACCCCTAAAGCCATGACTGCGATCGATCTATTTGCGACAGTGGCTAGGGCGATCGCTTCTCCAGGAGGAACAAACAAATTTAACAGCGTCAAAGCTGCCGATACCAGCGTAATTTGCAACTTACCCAACCGACTCAAGCGCGAATTTGCCAGTAAAATCGGCCCCGTATACAAATACCCAAACAGATACTCCGACGGCGTAGTAAATTCCAGCACTACCACGATCGCAAATAAAATTGCGATCGACCACCTCCCCCGCAAATACTTCTCTTGAATAGCCAGGTTTTTTGGGATAGCAGATAAACTTTTCAACATCCTCAATCAATCCATTTTATATTTTATATTTTATATTTTATATTTTCACAGTTTTTTTTCCTACTACCTACTACTACCTTAGCATAGTTTTTTTTAACTCTTTTCATTTTTTTTCGCGCCCAAGCCTCGCGTTTAGCGAAGATATATATCTCGAAGTATAGACATTTAACCAGAGCTAAATATTCATCTATTCTGACAAATATAGAGAAAATAAGCCTAAGGTGCTAACAGCAATTTATACCTGAAAGCTGATTATCAATTTTTCTAACAGTGAGTATAGTAATCAGTAAAAGGAGATATAGCAATCCTAAATCATTTGCATAATTATTGTAGGGGCAATCCCCCCGTGGTTGCCCGATAGATAGGGGGTAGGCAAAGAAAGGCACTACCCTACAAATTTATCTGAATCATTTAGGATTGCTATAGTAGTTTTTGGCGAACAGAAGTGACCCATCAACTTTCTATAATCAAAGCGAGTTCAGTTTCATCCAAATTAACAATAGTTATTGTGCCGTCCTCTTAAATGCTAGACAATTGTTCGCTAGCCGTCAAAGCACGGGATTAGCCAAAAAAAACGAGGAATTCTCGCCAGCGAAAACCCGCTGATAGTGTTAATCCCTCTGGCTGGGGAGATTACATATTAGCAGCATTGAATTCGGCGATCGCCCCCAAACAGAAAGTGACCAAAAATTTCAAAGGTGGTAAGCTGTTGTGCACCTAGATTGTTTAGGGTATTAGAGGGGGATTCGGGGAGAGTCCGAGAGGGTCCGAGGATTTGACGAGTTTTGATATGGGCTCGAAATATGCAATTTAAATGCAGAACAACTTACAAGCCCCCGGATTTATCCGTGGAATCAATCCCAAATCTCAAATCGAAAATCCTCAAGAAAGAGCATTTATCCGTGGGGTCAATCTAAAATCTAAAATCTAAAATCTCAAATCGATTGACCTGCAAAAAAAATCTCGCCCGGTTTTTAAAACCTCCCACCTAACCGATTTGGCGAACGCGAAAACGTATTTATCCAAGGATAAAAATTAACTCATTTATGCTGCAAGAATTCCTTCAAATCGCATTAACCCTACTGATTTTAATAGCAATCGCGCCTGTCTTCGGCAACTACATGGCGCGGGTGTACATGGGACAAACAACCATTCTCGACCCCGCTATTAAACCCCTAGAAAAACTCATCTATAAAGCCAGCAACATCCGGTATGTAGATTCCATGACAGGTTGGCAATATGCCCGATCCTTACTCTACAGCAATGCAGCAATGGGCATATTTGTGTTTTTAATTTTCATGCTTCAGGGAGTGCTGCCTTTAAATCCCACCAGCCTAAGAACCCCAACCTGGGATACAGCGCTGCACACAACTATTTCATTCCTCACAAATACCGACCAACAGCATTACTCCGGCGAGACAACATTCAGTTATCTATCCCAGTTAACTCTGGGTTTTTTAATGTTTACCTCAGCCGCCACTGGTTTAGCAGTAGGCATTGCCTTTATCCGGGGATTAACCGGCCGCCCGCTGGGCAACTTTTACATCGATTTAATTCAATCAATCACCCGCATCTTGCTGCCCCTTTCTTTGATAATAGGCTTGTTTTTGCTAATTTCAGGAGTACCGGAAACCCTCGCGGGACCCGCCATTGCCCGTACCTTAGAAGGCGGTACGCAAGTAATAGCTCGCGGGCCAGTAGCTCACTTTGAAAGCATCAAACAACTCGGAGAAAATGGCGGCGGATTTTTTGCGATGAACTCGGCTCACCCCTTAGAAAATCCCAACCCTTTTACCAACCTGCTGGAAACACTAGCAATGGTTTCTATACCAGCAGCGATGATTCACACCTACGGCAGATTTGCCAACAACAAAAAGCAGGGATGGCTGATTTTTTGGATGGTGTTTGCCATCTACGTTGTGTTGATTGGCATTGCAGCATTTGGCGAATACGGAGGCAACCCTCAAATTAATAATTTACTGGGCACGCAACAACCAAATTTAGAAGGCAAAGAAGTTAGATTTGGTTGGGCAGAAACTGCACTGTGGGCTGTCACTACGACAGGGACAATGTGCGGCGCTGTCAACGGAATGCACGATTCTTTAATGCCTCCCGGTGGTTTTGCCACTCTGTTTAATTTGTTTCTGCAAATCGTTTGGGGCGGACAGGGAACGGGAACAGCTTACTTATTTATTTACTCAATTTTGAGCGTATTTCTCACCGGGTTGATGGTGGGGAGAACGCCAGAATTTTTGGGACGAAAAATAGAGAAACGGGAAATTGTGTTAGCCAGCGTTATTTTATTAATTCACCCGATCGCAGTTTTAATCCCCGGTGCAATTACCCTCGCCTTCACCGACAGTTTGAGCGGCATCAGCAACCCGGGATTTCACGGCATTTCCCAGGTAATGTACGAATACGCTTCGGCAGCGGCTAACAACGGTTCGGGCTTAGAAGGATTGGCCGACTCTCAACCCGCGCCGACAGGAGTTTGGTGGAATTTAAGCACCTGTTTTAGCTTGCTGTTGGGGCGCTACGTTCCAATTATTGCCCTGCTGCTTTTAGCTGACAGCATGACGAACAAACAACTGGTTCCCGAAACAACGGGCACTCTCAGAACCGATTCAGTTTTGTTCACTAGCGTAACCGCAGGAGTAATCTTAATTCTAGGCGCGCTGACATTTTTTCCAGTCCTAGCTTTAGGGCCAATTGCCGAAGGATATGAAATTAGCAGCAAATTGGAAGCAGCACCAGTAACTGCACCTTCACCTTTACCAATACCTTCACCAAACAGCGGACAGTAAAACACCGATAATTGTGATAACTCAGGAGGTAAAAAACTGTTTTATCTTAAAAAAATCTCCGTTTATCTGTGTTTATCTGCCTTAAATCTGCGGTTCCTCTATAATCTAAAATCCCAAATCGACATGACCTCCTCCCCTACTCCAGATTCCCCAAAAAAACCTCCGAGAGGCTCTCGCCAGTCTCGCAAGCATACACCAAAAGCAAATACTAAAAGCCTTTATCAAAAAGCTTTTAAAGAAGCTTTTGTCAAGCTAAACCCCCGGGTGATGCTAAAAAATCCAGTGATGTTTGTGGTGTGGACAGGCACAATTGTGACTGCACTTTTAACGATCGACCCCACGCTGTTCGGCCCGGTTTTCGGCAACAATCAGGTAGTTTTTAACGGTTTAGTGACCTTAATTTTGTTCTTCACTTTGGTATTTGCTAATTTTGCCGAAGCAGTGGCCGAAGGGCGCGGCAAAGCCCAAGCAGATGCGCTGCGATCGACCAAAGCCGACACAACAGCCCGCAAACTCCTACCAGACGGTTCAATTCAAGAAGTTAGTTCGACATCCCTGAGACGCGGCGACCAAATTAAAGTGATCGCAGGCGATGTCATTCCTTCCGACGGCGAAGTGATTGCGGGTATCGCGTCGGTGGATGAATCTGCGATCACTGGCGAATCCGCGCCGGTGCTCAAGGAACCGGGTTCGGACATCGCCAGTTCCGTCACCGGCGGTACGCGCATCCTCTCTGACGAACTGACGCTGCGGGTAATGGCCGACCCGGGTAAAGGGTTTTTGGACAGGATGATCGCGCTGGTGGAGGGGGCCGAAAGGTCGAAAACGCCCAACGAGATCGCGCTAACGGTGCTGCTGGCGGTGCTGACTCTGGTGTTTTTGATAGTGGTATCGACGATTGGGCCGCTGGGAAATTACGTGAAAACTCCCGTGGGCGTGGTGACGCTGATTTCGCTGCTGGTGGCGCTGATCCCGACAACGATCGGCGGTTTGCTGAGCGCGATCGGCATTGCGGGCATGGATCGAGTCGCTCAGTTTAACGTGATAGCGACCTCTGGACGCGCCGTGGAGGCTTGCGGCGACGTGAATGCGCTGATTTTGGACAAAACGGGGACGATCACGCTGGGGAACCGTTTAGCCGAGGAGTTCATTCCGGTAAACGGTCACTCGCTGGAGGAGGTTGCGAGGGTAGCCCTTGCTGCTAGCCTGTTTGACGATACTCCAGAGGGAAAGTCGATCGTCCGTTTGGCTCAGAATTTGGGCGCACAGGTGGATTTCGATCGCACCAACGCCACGGGGCTTGATTTTTCCGCAAAAACGCGGATGTCTGGGACGGATTTGCCCGATGGGACGGAGGTTCGCAAGGGTGCGGTGGATGCGGTGAAGGGTTTTGTGCGATCGCGCGGCGGCAATGGGGGGCCAGATCTGGATGCAGCTTACGAGCGAGTTTCGCGGCTTGGGGGCACACCTCTAGGCGTTTGTCAAGGCAGCGACACCTACGGCATTATCTATTTGAAAGATGTCATCAAACCGGGAATTCGCGATCGGTTTGACCAACTGCGAAAAATGGGCATCCGCACAATAATGCTCACCGGAGATAACCGAATTACAGCATCAGTAATTGCCGACGAAGCCGGCGTTGACGACTTCATTGCCGAAGCAACACCCGAGGACAAAATCGAAGTAATCCGCAAGCAACAAGCCGAGGGCAAATTAGTAGCAATGACAGGAGACGGAACCAACGACGCACCCGCACTAGCCCAGGCAAACGTAGGACTCGCGATGAATTCTGGAACCCAAGCAGCCAAGGAAGCAGCGAACATGGTGGACTTAGATTCCGACCCCACCAAACTAATTGACTTAGTGACAATTGGCAAACAATTGCTGATTACTCGCGGCGCGCTGACTACGTTTTCGTTAGCCAACGACATTGCCAAATATTTTGCCATTATTCCCGCAATATTTGCCCCTGTTGGTGCTTTAAACGTCATGGGTTTAGCCAGCGGTCAATCGGCAGTTTTGTCGGCATTAATTTACAATGCTTTGATTATTCCAGCTTTGATTCCACTAGCATTAACTGGTGTCAAGTTTAGACCTTTGAGCGCCAATAAACTATTGCAGCGGAACATTTTAATCTACGGATTGGGAGGAGCAGTCGCGCCGTTTATTGCGATCAAAATTATTGATATTTTGATTACCGCCGTTGGGCTAGCATAAGAGAAGTTCGGCAACGGATTCGCTTTTAATCTTCCCGGCTCTGCCTGGGAACGCATATCCCGAGGCTCAGCCTAGATTTCTTCCCTCGACAGATGTAACGGATTAATCTCGTTCCCGGCTCTGCCTGGGAACGCATATCCCGAGGCTCAGCCTAGATTTCTTCCCTCGACAGATGTAACGGATTAATCTCGTTCCCGGCTCTGCCTGGGAACGCATATCCCGAGGCTCAGCCTCGATTTACCCCCAAAAATCACCCAATAAAAAGACAGATATTGATTCTTAAAATAAGGAGAATTCATGAAACGGAATGATTTGCTGAATGATGTTTTTCCCAGAGATTTTCAAGAAATTATTGAGTTAGGACAAATGCTTTGGCAGCGCCACCCAATCCCAGTGCAGCTATTTCTGGTAATGTGTTTTAATTTAATAATTGCCCCTGCTGTTTATGCGGCGGCAGATGAAGGTTTGACCAAAAAAGCTGCCTGGGGTTTAAGTCTTTTGGGTTTGGCAATCGTCGGACTTGCCATTTATTTGATTGTCGTGATTTTTCAGCCAGAAAGATTTTAATAATGCTGCTGAAGAAGGCTCTAGAATTAATCCGTCTATCCTTGTCATATCATGTCCGCTCGCTCGCCCATAATACATAGCCGGGGCGGGTTTGTGAGATAGTCCGTTTTTGGCAAATATTATTGGTGAACCCGCCCCAGGAATCACGGTAATCGACCGGACATGATATCAAAATCTTTGTGGTGCCTTGCTGTATCATTCATTAATTGAGGTAATTTATGAGAGAATTAATCAGAGCAATTCGTCTGACTTTAGTTTTGTGGGGACTCACCGCTATTATTTATCCCTCGCTCTTGCTAGTAATCGGCCAAATTGCTTTTAATTCGCAAGCAAACGGCAGCTTAATTACTAAGCAAGGAGTTGTCGTGGGTTCATCCTTAATCGGTCAACCTTTCCGCTCGGATCGATATTTTTGGAGCCGCCCCAGCACCACAAATTACAGCAGCTTTGCAACAGAAGATTACGCTCCCACCAAGGGAGAAAATTTAAGTCAAACAACAGGTATTTCGGGAGCTAGCAACCTTGCTCCCAGTAACTCGGATTTGCTGAAGCGAGGTAATGAGAAAGAGGGTTTTCAGGGCGTGCAAATTGAATTAGATCGCCTCAAAAAAGCTGGTATCAAACCGACTGCTGATTTAGTCTACACCTCGGGTTCTAGCCTCGATCCGCACATTAGCCTAGAGGCAGCTAGGGCGCAAATTCAGCGGATAGCAACGGTGCGATCGCTCAATCTCAATCAAGTAGAAATGTTGGTAACCAAAAATACAGATGGCAGATTTCTCGGCATTTTCGGCGAACCGGGAGTTAACGTCCTCAAACTGAATTTGGCTCTCGATCGTTTACAATAGTTTACAACAGTCAGTAGTCAGTAGTCATTAGTCAGTAGTCAGTAGTCATTAGTCATTAGTCATTAGTCATTAGTTATTTGTTACTTGTAGCAACTGACAATCCCTAACTGACAACTGCCAAGTACCAACTGACAATCGCCAACTGACAACTGACAACTGACAACTGTCAACCGCCAACTGCCAACTGACAACTGACAACTGACAACTCACTACTCAGCTATGATTAACTCTAGCGAACTTACCAACAATCCAGACGCGGTTTACGCCCAACCGAACCGCACTTACGATCGCACCCACCGCCGGGGAAAGCACAAAATATTTATCGGCATGGCCCCCGGTGTCGGCAAAACTTTCCGAATGCTGGAAGAAGGGCACAGCCTCAAATCTGAAGGCATCGATGTGGTAATTGGACTATTAGAAACTCACGGGCGAAAGGAGACAGCAGCTAAAGCCGAGGGACTAGAAATAGTGCCGAAAAAACAAATGATGCGCGGCGAAAAAATGCTCAACGAAATGGATACGGATGCTGTGATAGAACGCCGTCCTCAATTAGTATTAATAGACGAACTAGCTCATACAAACATTCCGGGTTCTCGGCGAGAAAAACGATATCAAGATGTCGAAGAAATTCTCAAAGCTGGAATTGATATTTTCTCCACCCTCAACATTCAACACATAGAAAGTCTCAACGATTTAGTAGCTCGAATTACCGGAGTTGTAGTGCGAGAACGCGTACCCGATCGCGTCCTCGAAGATGCTGACGAAATAGTCGTTGTCGATGTGACGCCGGAAACTTTAGAAGAAAGGTTGCTAGAAGGCAAAATTTATGCTCCCGAAAAAATTGAAGAATCTTTAGAAAACTTTTTCCAGCGCCGTCATTTAATTGCTTTGCGAGAACTAGCCCTGCGAGAAGTAGCAGACAATGTTGAAGACGACGCAGCAACTTTAAAAGGTCAATCTTGCAACATTCACGAACGAGTATTAGTGTGCGTCTCGACTTATCCCAATTCCTTGCAACTGCTGCGGCGGGGCGCGAGGATTGCTAGCTACATGAATGCCCCATTTTATGCTGTGTTTGTCAACGATCCAGACCGATTTTTAACAAAAGCAGAAAGCTTGCATATTGAAACTTGTGAGAAACTCTGTCAAGAATTTAACGGGCAATTTTTGCGGGTAAACGGGACTAATATAGCCAAAGCGATTTCGGAGGTAGCTAAACAGTATCGCATTACTCAAATTGTGATCGGCGAAAGCCAGCAATCCCGCTGGAAATTGCTGCTGCGCGGTTCTTTGACTCAACAGTTAGTGCGATCGCTCAAACACGTAGATTTGCACATCATCGCTACCGAAAAAAGTAGTCTTTCTAATTAATTATTAGTCATCAGTCATTAGTCATCAGCCAGTAGTTATTAGTCAGATGAGTTCCGGTAAATTAACCATAATACTTGTAGGGGCGGGTTTCACCAACAATCTCTAATTTCCACTAACAATCTATAGCAATCCTCGCATCATTTGCATAATTATTGTAGGGGCAATCCCCCCGTGGTTGCCCGATAGATAGGGGGTAGGCAAAGAAAGGCACTACCCCTACAAATTTATCTGAATCATTTAGGATTGCTATATATAAACCCGCCCCCACCACTTTCGGAGGATAGCTGAATCTAGCGGACGACGGATGCGCCAGAAGCTTTTACGTGCCAGAATCGCCGTTATTAAACCTGATTAAAAGTGCGATCGCTATGGCCGATATTTACATTCTCAAGTTGCTAGTTATTGGCATCCTCCTGCTGACCGTCACCTTGGGTTCGGGATGGATTTCGCGATTGCCGGTGTCTTATGCCTTAATTTATCTAATTGTCGGTATCGGATTGGGACCTTACGGCGTCAAGCTGATTGACTTGCGTCCCGAAGCTCAATTTTTAGAAAGACTCTCAGAATTTGTAGTTATTGTTTCTCTGTTCAGTTGCGGCTTAAAAATGAATCGCCCGCTACAACTTTGGGCCTGGAATTCCACAGCCAGGCTGATCGGTTTTTTAATGCCAATTTCGATTTTTGCTGTGGCTGCGATCGCCTATTGGTTTGTGAAATTAGATTGGGCGGCTGCGATTTTATTGGGAGCAATTCTCGCTCCCACCGATCCAGTTTTAGCCTCAGAAGTTCAGTTAGCTAATCTAGACGATCGCGATGAATTGCGCTTTGGTTTAACATCCGAAGGCGGTTTGAACGATGCTTTAGCTTTTCCCTTTGTTTATTTCGGCATTTATGCGCTAAAAGATAACAACTGGTCGAACTGGTTTTCGCAGTGGGTAGCAGTTGACTTGATTTGGGCCAGCGCCGCAGGTATCGTTATGGGGATTTTAGTAGCTAAAGCCGTCACCGGGATCGATCGCCAACTCCAACGCTACCGACCGGCCGATCAATTAATGGAAGATTTCATTGCTCTCAGCGCAATTCTGCTCACCTATTCCCTCACAGAAGTAGTCAACGGCTACGGATTTCTCGCCGTTTTTGTAGCAGGAATTGTGATGCAGCGGAGTTACCGCAACCCAGAAAAGCCGCTTTCCCAACTGCACTTTACCGAGCGCATAGAAAAGTTAATGGAAGTAGCAACTATTTTACTATTAGGTTCGCTTTTGCGCTTAGAGCCTATGTTGGCCTATGGAGGATACTCCCTCCTAGTCGCTGGATTGTTGATTTTTTTGATCCGGCCTGTGGGAGCTTGGATTAGTACGATCGGCAGTCCTTTGCATCCCGCCAGCCGCTGGCTGTGCGGGTGGTTCGGCATCCGCGGTGTCGGTTCTATCTATTATCTTACCTATGCTTTTGGTCACGGTTTAAAAGGCGAAACCGCCGAAAGAATTGCCTGGATTACCTTTACAACCATCGTAATTTCTGTGATTCTGCACGGCATTACTTCCACCCCGTTAATGAACTGGTACGAGCGCCGAATCAAACCTAAAGTACCGGATTTAATTTAATTCAGTAAGGTGTGTGACTTTAATCGTCCAGGACGCAACTGTCACACAACAATCGACTTGTAAGGTGCGTCAGGCGAAGTTCTCTAACGGCGATCGCGAATTTCGGGAGCTGACGCACCTTACTGTATAATCTAACATTGACTTGTAGGGTGCGTCAGGCGAAGTTCTCTAACGACACCGAAAGCAAAGAGAAAAGAAGATTATAATTTTTTGGATAACTCTAATATAAACCTTCGCCGAATCCAACATGGATAGATTTGAATTTCAGCTAGCTATGCTGCAAAAAGGAGCAGAGGAACTAGAGAAAAAAATAGCTAACTTCACAACAATTCTGATGCAATTAAAAACTGCGGCAATTACCATTTGGGTAGCGTTGATTGGTTGGGTGTTTGCCAGCAAAATAGATGCGTTGGTTCCGCTGGGATACGTTATAATTTTTGGTTTTTGGTTTTTAGAAGCTACCTACTGGAGGGTGCAATTTTATTACATGCAAAGAGCCAGTGCAGTTACCCAATTCTTGAATGATGAAAGGGCTTTAGATGAAAGTTTTAATACCCGTTCTATACCGGAAGGTCTAGTTCACCCGCTCGGTTCTTTGAAAAAACTTAAAATGCCTTCTTTAGGTCGAGCTATCTGCGCTCCATCAATCTATATTTTTTATACCTTTTTGTTGGCTGTTAATTCTATCGTTTGGTTAATAACTCTTAAAACAGCCCTCTAAATGGGTAAGATCCCAATGTGCGAGGAACCGGACCATATCTTCCATCCCAACTAACTAAAAGTGTAAATTGGAGGTTCAATTTGCTTGCTACTCCAAAAAACGGTTGCTTTCTGTATCGTTTGGGTTAAGAGTTCACCTGTTCTCTCCTCAATACTCTGTTAGTTATTTTCAAATAACCAGAACTGTTGGCGATCGACTTCTACTACGACAGCAACCTCTTATATTCAGGACTTAGGCAACTGGCATACTAAAATCAAGCTGTAGGGTGCGTCAGGTGAATTTATAGAACGATTATTGAGTGTTTAAAAATCTGACGCACCTTACTAATTGTGACTATTTCCAATTTTTAAAAGGACAGGACAATGCAGTCCTTACCCGCAGCTAAAGAGGTTTTACACCAACTAATAAAGCGAGTTCCCGCCACTTCCAATAACAGTCTGCATCGGTAAAACCAATTTCTCTAAACCAGCGCAATTGCGTTTCCACATCCAGCAATTGATTAGACGGATCGTCGGGCGAATCGCTAATACCCATGGCCTCTCGAAATTTCTCGTGTAAAGCGGGAGTTGCGGACGCTACGTGCTCCAAATTGCCAAAAATGCCTCCCGGTTCCAAAAGCTCGAAAATCTCAGCGTAAAGCGAACGTTTGCGATCGTCTGCTACATGGTGAATCGCAAAACTAGAAACAACCGCATCAAACTTGCCCAAATCCGGTAGCGATTCATCAAAATTGTGCTCGATAATCGTGACATTCGGGTCATCAGCAAAGCGAATTCTGGCTTTTTCCAGCATTGTCGGCGAAAAGTCGATCGCCACACATTCAACATTTGGTCGATCGCACTTAAGCAGACCCAGCAACCGCCCGTCTCCCGTGCCCACATCCAGAATCCGCTTAACATTTTTCGGCACTTCCTCCAACAAAACCGCTTCACCTTCAGTGCGGTGAGGAATTCCATCAGCTTTAGCAAGATACCACAAAGCGTGTTCCGCCGAAGTCCAAAGATTCACTTGACTCATATTGTTTCAACTCTCATAAAGCTCGCCATTTTTGTGAGTAAAAATCCAACCATTATCGGTAGCTTTGGCAATTAGATCGTCATCGGGATATTCGGCACTATCTCCAGGAGTGCGATCGCCAATTTCCAGATAAACAACATCTGAATTCGAGCGGTTGACCAAATGGTGTCCGTCAGCATCCCCAGCCGGAAAACCCGCCGCCATACCCGGTTTCAGCACTTGCTCTCCCGAATTTACAATCAGAGTAACTTCCCCTTCCAGAACATAGACTAACTCATCTTGACGGGTATGCCAGTGCCTGAGAGCAGAACAACTTCCCGGTGCAAGTCTCACCAAATTTACCCCAAAATTCTGCAATCCGGCAGCATCGCCCAAGCGTTTTTTAACTCTCCCGGCTACAGCAGATTGGAATTGCTGAGGGTACTTGGAACCCGTAATTTCCGGCACATTTTTAGGATCGATAATCATATAACAGTCCTGGTAGCAGTTGTGAATTCTCTATTCATTCTCTTCCTTCACGTCATACGCGCCGAAAGCGGTTCCTTTTAAATTTCTGCTTTCATAGCTACATAACACAGTTTTATTTTAGCTAATGACAATTTTATAGCTGCTGCCACCTCCCCAGCACTTTCGCATCCCACCTCCGACAGTTCCCGGAAGTCATTAAGAATGTGTTATAAATATTGAGATTCATTAAGAAATATTGCTCAAATGCTTCTTTCCCCCTCTGGCACCAGCAAACTCAAAGAATCTTTGAAAGAAAAAGTGTTCTTCGGGAATGAGCCAACCCCCGAACTCATAGCCATCTTACTGATTTACTTCGTCCAAGGCATTCTCGGACTAGCCCGCTTAGCCGTCAGCTTCTTTCTCAAAGACGAACTCGGCATGAGTCCGGCAGAAGTCTCGGCAATGCTGGGCGTCGTCGCCCTACCTTGGATTATCAAACCCGTGTTCGGCTTCATGTCCGACGGCTTGCCAATATTCGGCTACCGCAGACGCCCTTACATAGTCCTCTCCGGGCTGCTGGGAATGTCAGCATGGGTGAGCCTTGCAACAATTGTACACACACCGCTGGCAGCTACAGCGGCGATCGCCCTGAGTTCCCTCGGACTCGCCGTCAGCGACGTAATCGCCGACTCCCTGGTAGTCGAAAGGGCCAGAAAAGAATCCGTTACCGACGCCGGTTCCCTGCAATCCTTGTCTTGGGGCGCTTCAGCCCTCGGCGGATTAATTACCGCCTACCTCAGCGGTTCCCTACTGCAACACTTCAGCACCCAGACTATCTTTTTAATCACCGCATCATTCCCGCTACTTGTATCAGCAACGGCTTGGTTAATTGCCGAAGAAAAAACCAACAAAAGAACCGACTTTGAAACCGTCAAAGACCAACTAAAACAACTGCGACAAGCAGTTACGCAAAAAACAATTTGGCTGCCCACCGCCTTTCTCTTCCTCTTGCAAGCCACCCCAAGCTCAGACTCAGCCTTCTTCTTTTTCACCACCAACGAATTAGGGTTTCAACCAGAATTTCTCGGCCGAGTGCGCCTCGTTACCAGCATTGCCGCCCTCGCCGGAGTCTGGCTGTTTCAGCGCTTCCTCAAAACAGTTCCATTTCGAGTAATTTTTGGCTGGTCAACCCTCATTGCGACAGCTTTGGGCATGACTACTTTATTATTAGTAACTCATGCGAACCGAGCTTTAGGAATAGACGATCAATGGTTCAGCATCGGAGACAGCCTGATCCTGACAGTAATCGGACAAATTGCTTATATGCCGGTGCTGGTACTCTCCGCCCGGTTGTGTCCCCCAGGCGTCGAAGCAACTTTATTTGCGCTGCTGATGTCAATCACAAATTTAGCAGGACTTTTGTCCCACGAAGGCGGCGCACTTTTGACCCACTTGCTAGGAATTACCGATCGCAATTTCGATAACCTCTGGCTGCTAGTCATCATCACAAACCTGTCCACACTTCTGCCCCTACTGTTCTTAAATTGGCTGCCCGCCGAGAGTACAGAAAGCAGCGATCCAAACTATCAAAAGTCTCTCCCCGTATTAGAACCAGAACCGGGCAGTTCCAAACCAGGGGGACAGCATTTCATGCCCGAATACTTTCCCGACTTAGTACCCACAGTAAGGTCACAAAGGCGCGCTGTAGAGAGCAAATAAAGGCAGGTATACACGGATTTTGAGACAGAGACACGGCGGAATTTAACTGTGTTTCCCAATTCTGGGACTTTCCTTCTCTCTGCGCCCTCTGTGTTCTCTGCGGTTAAATCAATAAAAGCTTATTAGACCCATGCAAACATTACAGACTCCCCAACCTCAAACAGCAGCCCAAAACGTATCATACGATCGCGCAGACTGGCAGCGCGGCTACGAATCCCAACCCAACGAATTCGACTACTGGATTGACAACATAGAAGGCAAAATCCCCGCCGGCTTGCAAGGCACATTCTTTCGCAACGGGCCCGGATTGTTGGATGTCAACGGCCAGCGCATCCACCACCCGTTTGACGGCGACGGGATGGTTTGTGCGATCGCAATATCCCAAGGCCGCGCCCATTTCCGCAACCGATTCGTCCGCACAGAAGGCTATATCGCCGAACAAAAAGCCGGAAAAATCCTCCACCGAGGCGTTTTCGGCACGCAGAAACCGGGCGGCCCGCTAGCCAACATCTTTGATGTCAAAATCAAAAACATTGCGAATACCAACATCATTTATTGGGGCGACAAACTGCTAGCACTTTGGGAAGCAGCAGAACCCTACAGACTCGACCCCCGCACCCTAGACACACTCGGCTTAGACACCCTAGACGGCATTTTACAACCCGGTGAAGCCTTCGCCGCCCACCCGAGAATTGAAAAAGGGAAAAATGGAGCAGGAGACAGATTAGTAAACTTTTCTGTCAAGCCGGGTTTGTCGAGTACCATCACCATTTACGAACTCGACGAAAGCGGTAAACTTTTGCAGCGTCACGCCCATACAATACCGGGTTTTGCCTTCCTGCACGACATGGTAATTACCCCGAATTACTGCATATTCTTCCAAAATCCTGTCAGCTTCAACCCGCTGCCTTTCTTGTTAGGATTTCGGAGTGCATCCCAGTGCATCAAATTTTCGCCAAACAAGCCAACGCAAGCAATTTTAATTCCCCGCAACGGCACTGACGAGGTGAAGATATTAGAAACCGAACCTTGTTTTGTCTTCCACCACTGCAACGCATGGGAAGAAGCAGGCGAAGTTTTTGTAGATTCAGTTTGTTACGACTCATTTCCCACTGTAGAAGCGGACGGCGATTTTCTGGAGGTGGATTTTGACAGCATTCCAGCGGGCGAATTGTGGCGCTTTAAGTTAAATTTGCAAAACAAAACCGTGCAGCATCAAGTTGTTGAAACTCGGTGTTGCGAGTTTCCGACTCTGCATCCCAATAATGTCGGACAACCGTACCGATATCTTTACATTGGTGCTGCTGATGCTCCCAGGGGAAATGCTCCTTTGCAAGCTATCCTCAAAATTGATTTCGTGACTGGTGAAAGGCAAATTTGGAGTGCGGCGCCGCGCGGTTTTGCGGGGGAACCAGTGTTTGTTCTCCGTCCCGATGCTGTTGCTGAGGATGACGGCTGGCTGCTGCTTTTAATGTATGATGCAGCTAATCATCGATCGACCTTAGTGATTTTAGATGCTCGCGACATCACCAAAGGGCCCTTAGCGCGCTTGCATTTAAAACAGCACATTCCCTACGGTTTGCACGGCAGTTTTACACCAAATGTACTGCTTCCTGTCGGTTCGTAGTTGCGCGTTGATTCGCCGCAGTCCGCCGGGGTTGCAAACCCCCGGCTCACAGCAGATTCGGATCTTGAAATCGCTACTACAAAAACTTTTGTCCCAGCCGACGGAGACTAATGAATAAACGGGGTATTTAAGCCAGATTTGGTATAAGTCCCCATCTATTATTTATCAAGTTTCTTTAGTCGGTTAAAACCGGCTTTAGCTAATCGCTGTGGGGTTGAAAACCCTGGCGGACTGGCGGGAGTGCTAACAACTATTCAAGATATAAAGTATTCATAATAAATGCCAACTGTCAACAAATTTAATCTCAAAAAAATACTTATTTTTATTTGCAGCCTGGCCGTAATTTTGGCAATTATCTTATCTATTTACTCTCACAATGCTAACGCCCAAGAGCCTTACAATCCCTCTCCCGAAAGCGCTGTAGCTTCCAAAGGCTTGGTTGAAGTCAAAATGACGGTAATTGCAGTTGATCCCATTAAAAATGAATTAGAAACCCGCTTGCAGTTTGAACTCAAAGGTATCTATAAAAAAGGACCAACTTACCCGGCTCAAGACTTATTAATGACAGTTAACGGCGCCAATGTACAGGATTCGGAAATTACCTTTAAAGAAGGCAAACCGATGATTGTTCCTGCATTAAAATTCAACTTAGTCAAGGGAAAAATTAATAATTATCCGTTTGACAAGCACATTGCTAAAGTAGCGATTTCCATCGACCCGCTGGCTTCGATTGGTAAAAAGTTTGCTCCGTTTCAACTAAATCCCGTGCCGCTGCAATTTAATTTTCATGCCGATGTTCCCGGTTTTGACATCACTTATAAGCCGCTGGAAGAGAATTCATCTATCTTTATTTATATCGATGTTTCTGCAAGTCGATCGATCCCGGTGAAATTCTTTGCATTAGTGATTATTGTGATTATGTGGGTGCTGTCAATTATGGCGCTTTTGCTAGCATTAAAAGTGATGAAATCGGGCAAGTTGCCGGAAGTAGGAATGCTGAGTTGGACTGGTGTGATGCTGTTTGCTTTTCCCGCTATTCGCAACGCTCAACCGGGGGTGCCGCCGGTGGGGACTGCAAGTGATTTTTTGTCGTTTTTTTGGACGGAAATTATTGTGGTGGTGGCGTTGGTGATTATTGGTAGCTGTTGGTTGAAGCGGTATCATCCGCCGATTGAATGATTTGAGATTTGAGATTTTACAGTCCTGGAGGCACATATTCTATCTGTAGGGTCCGCCGACCCGCGCACCTTAACACTACTTGGGGCCCAGGAGACCATTTTTTTCCTTAGTCCTATCTGAGATTTTAGATTTGAATAATTTCCCCCACAAATAAATCAGGGGGCTTGTACTCTGGATGCTTTCAATTAACAGTCAACCGTCAACAGCCAACAGTCAATTGAATGATTTGAGATTTGAGATTTGAGATTTGAGATTTTACAGTCCTGAAGGCAAACATTCTATCTGTAGGGACCGCCGGGCCGCGCACCTTACCGCTACTTGGGGCCCAGGAGACAATTTTTTTTCCTTAGTCCTATTTGAGATTTGAGATTTGAATAATTTATTCCAGAGATAAATCAGGGGACTTGTACCCTGGATGCTGTCAATTAACAGTCAACCGTCAACAGCCAACAGTCAACAGTTAACTAAATTCAAAGATTCAATTTTTGACTTCCAAATTCTCAATATCCTTTGCGGGTACACCCAAACCGCGCAAGATAGTAAAAGCAATAATTCGATATCCCGACGGATTGGGATGAACTCCATCTGCAGCTAACAAATTCAGAGTCTTGCCCGCGTGCTTTTGATACGTGGCAATAACTTCCCGACAAGGCGCATTCAAATCTATAAACAAGCACTGATTCTGCAACGCAATTTCTTGCATGGCGGCAATATACTCTTGCAACCTGAGATTTTCTGGGCCGTCGAGAATCTCGCCGATAGGAGTAGGAGAAAGCAGTACAACTCGAATTCCTGCAGCTTTTGCCGCCAGCACCATTTGAGTTATTTTATCCCGATATTCTGCCAGCGGCACTCCCGCGGGCAAGTTGCCTTGCGGATAAAACTGATTTTTTGGGAAGTTGAAGAAAGCGTGCCAAACGTCGTTGACTCCGACATTAATCATGACTAAATCTGGCTTTTGGTCGATCGCGTCTTTCTGGAAGCGCGCTTGCATATCAGTCGCCTTGTTACCGGAGATTCCGGCGTTGACGATTTTGATTTTGCGATCGGGATAAAGAGCACTCAGATAGCGTTCCAGCAGCCAAACGTAACCTCCGGGGTATTTTCCTCCCTCGGTGATGCTGTCGCCCACTATCACAATTTTGCGCTTGCCGACGAGTACGTTCTGGATTTCTGGGGGCGGCGTTGCTTGGGATACGGATTCTTTAAACATGGGAATTAAGGAGTGAGGAATGTTGAAGGCGATAACAGCAGCAATTACGGCGAGGGCAAGTCTGATTAACACTTGCCGGTTCGGGAGTTTGGGACGGGGCGATGGCATATTGGGAGACATAAGGAAGAAGGAAGAATGAAAAAGAGCCTATTTGATGCGTGTCCTCACTTTAATCCTAGATTTTAGCCTGAGTCTTCTGAGAGTGAGCCATCAATTTCGCTATAGTTGCAAACAATCCTAGACTTAGGCGCGAGACGTTCGGCGAGATCACTTGAGTTGTACTCAGTCGAACGCGGAGAAATGACGCTGATTGCAGGTTTGAGCGTTTAGTCTCGCAGATCGCTAAGCTGTTGTGCCTTTAAATAGGGTATAATAAAAATTTAGTTGAGTCAATCAATACAAAAATGCCAGCCAAAAACC
>NZ_JAUBVJ010000108.1:0-23929 GCF_036702785.1 Microcoleus sp. AR_TQ3_B6
CTTACTCCCTCCCCAAGGCATCGGGGAGGGTTGGGGTGGGGTAAAAAATTTACGACTCCTGCAAGAATTGCTATATAGCAATCCTAAATCATTTGTGAATATACTCGTTACCAGGCAGAGCCTGGTAACGCATATCCGGAGGCTCTGCCTCCATAGTCTGGGGCGAGGCAGAGCCTCTGGACATCGGTTACCAGGCAGAGCCTGGTAACCAGTTAAATGCCAACCTTACTATTAACTTTTTGATTGGCTATTTCATGCCAGTGCCGTGCAATTTTGGTTCGGGCGGCGGCGGTACTGGTTCTGGGCCTAACGGTTGGGGATTGGCTACATATTCAAACTCGCCTTTGCCGTCCATTGATTTGCCTTTTGCCCAGCGTCCCTCGCTACTTTCGGAACCTTCAGAATGATTCCAAAACTGATAAGCAAATTCTGACTTTTCCAACTCCTGCGGGAAGGAACTCGGAACGGGGGTTGTTTCCATTCCCGAACTTTCTAAATCTTCGATCGCCGCCAGCCACAAATTTTGGTGCATCGTGTCGCGGGCAATCATAAAACTCAGGGTATCTTTCACGCCCGGATCGTCTGACATTTCATACATCCGCACAGCCTGCAATCTTCCTTGCGATTCGGCGTGCAAATTCGATCGAAAATCTGCTAAAAGATTGCCGCTAGCAACGATATAACGGCCGTTCCAAGGATACCCTACGCTGTCGCTAGGAAGTGCGCCCAAACCCGATACAATTGCGTGCTGCGGATTCATGCTGGCGGCGATCGCATCTCGCGGGCTGTTTCCACCCATCACAGCACCCACCACAGCATCCTTGAAACCTTCTTCTTGCATAGATACAGGAGCTTTATCTAACAAGTGAGCAATCATAGTTGCTAGCATCTCGATATGCCCGATTTCTTCTGTACCGACATCAAGCAACATATCGCGATATTTGGCTGGACCTCGGCAGTTCCAACCTTGAAATAGGTACTGCATCATCACAGTCATTTCGCCAAATGTACCGCCAATTAGTTCTTGTATTTTCTTGGCGTAAACGGCATCTGGCTTTTCTGGTCTTTTGTAATACTGTAGTGGCTTCTTATGGTAAAACATGAGGTATTCCTACCAGTGGTTTTTGATTAACTTTCCTTAGTTGTAACGCTGCCAAGATCGAGGCGAATCAGCTTTTAGTCATAAAGAAAGTAACTCAAACCCGGTTATTTCTATCACTTTGGTTTAATGCGGTTTCTCGGACCCGGGAACTAAAGACTATATTAGACCTCTTGCAAAAGTCAAAAACTCACCCCCCTCAGTCCCCCCTTAGTAAGGGGGGAAGCAAGAAAAATTAGGCTCCCTCCCCTTAGTAAGGGGAGGGTTGGGGAGGGGTCTGGTGCATTTTTGCAAGAGGTCTATTACAGCATTTTTTAAGTAAGGTACATAGCAAAGATAGAGGACACGGCAGTGCCGTTTCCCTACAGCGATTGAACGCTTGACGGGTTTACTTCATCAACGTGGAATCTGCTGTAAATTTGGTCGATCGTACATTCTATTTAAACAAACACAGCGCTGTGTCCTCCGGGTGTCAAAAAAAACGTCAAAACCGCCATCGTGCAGGGGTTTTAGCCCCTGTAGGAGAGCGGTTTTTCTGGTTTAGCTGACACCGATGTGCCGTGTCCCTCCCCCTAAATTTCTGTCGGGCCCTTAACGAGGGGGACTAGGGGGAATGTCTTGAATCAGCTAGTTTGATAATTTTCCTCAGTCCAACAGCGGGGCAGAGTTTCACCGGAAGGAAACACTAATTCGCTTTTTGCAAAAGTTGCTTTCTCTTGCTCTTCCTGACCAGCTTGATTTTTTCCCGGCACTTCTTGTTTTGTAGGGCTGATTAAAGCATCTACATCGAGGATTTCAATCAAGTCGCCTGATTCTTTTTCTTGTAAAAGCATAGTTTTTCCGTGAAGGGTAAATGCGAGTTAGGGTTTGAGGACAACTTTGATGCAGTTGTCTTTTTTCTGTTTGAAAATCTCGTAAGCGTGGGGCGCTTCATCCAATTTCATTCGGTGCGTAATTACGAATGACGGGTCAATTTCGCCTTTTTGAACGCGATCGAGCAAAGGACGCAAATAGCGGTGAACGTGCGTCTGTCCCATTTTCAGGGTCAAGCCTTTGTTGAAAGCTGAACCTAATGGCACTTTGTCAACGAAGCCGCCGTAAACGCCGGGAATTGACACTGTGCCGCCCTTGCGACACGCGACGATCGCTTGTCGCAGGGCCGTAGGCCGATCGCTTTCCAACCGCACGGCTTGCTTGGCTTTGTCGTACAAAGCGTCGAGACCGGTGCCGTGGGCTTCCATCCCCACCGCGTCGATGCAAGAGTCGGGTCCGCGTCCCCCCGTCATTTCGGTGACGGCTTCCCCGGCGTCTATTTCTTCGTAATTGATGATTTCGGCTTTGGCCGCGGCCGCCATTTGCAAGCGTTCCGGTATGCGGTCGATCGCAATTACTCGATCGGCCCCCAGCATAAACGCGCTTCTGATCGCAAATTGTCCGACCGGCCCGCACCCCCAAACTGCCACAGTATCCCCCGGCTGAATGTCGCAGTTTTCGGCCGCCATGTAACCGGTAGGAAAGATATCGGTGAGGAACAATACTTGTTCGTCAGAAAGTTCGTCGGGAATTTTTAAAGGGCCGACATCTGCAAACGGAACCCGCGCGTATTCTGCTTGACCTCCTGCATAGCCGCCCGTTAAATGCGAGTAGCCAAACAGTCCCGCCGGCGAATGACCGAACATTTTTTCAGCCAGCCCAGCATTGGGGTTGGAGTTGTCGCACAGCGACCACAAATCGCGGTTGCAAAAGAAGCAACTGCCGCAAGAAATAGTAAAAGGAATGACGACGCGATCGCCCTTTTTTAAGTTCTTGACTTCGCTGCCGAGTTCGACTACTTCCCCCATGAATTCGTGCCCCATGATGTCGCCCGATTGCATTGTCGGGATGAAGCCATCGTAGAGGTGCAAATCTGAGCCGCAGATTGCTGTAGACGTGATTTTAACTATCGCATCGCGCGGATTGATAATTGTTGGGTCTGGTACATTATCAACTCGCACGTCATTTGCTCCGTGCCAGCAAAGAGCTTTCATTAATTTCGTTTTCCTCTAGTTAACTACTAGCTAGCAGATTTTTGATTCTAAATCTTAAATTTACTGCGCCGATAAATTATCTGCTTGGATGTTTTAATTTTAATCATATAAAATATGTTCTCTCTCTATCCGAGGTATAGATTTACAAATCTATCTTCCGGCTGTTTTAAATAACAAAAATGTCAAGTTTATTCCCCGACTAAACTGCGGGGGATGTCACGTTCTTCTGTTAACCCCCAACAGTTATAGCAACCGCGCCCGACGGTTAGGACGTTCTTAATTGCTGAACTTCTTGCTTCTTGCTTCTGCCATAACAGCTAACAGCGAGATGGATGAGGTTGTTTTTGTCGATCGCCGATCGCTCTCCTCTCACAATAAATAAAATTTCCGCCCTTAATCTCACTAGCTGCGATAGTTGGGTTCACATTAGATAAGCGATGACGGAAAACTTCTCAACAAAAAGCGGGTTTATAGGAAATAAGCTGAAAACCCTGTGACTTGGGTCCAGGTACGGGCGATCGCGGGAGGCTTTAGTCTCCCAGTCAAATCCTTGCTTCATCAGCAACACGAGTTATCTTGTAAACTTTCTTTACTTTTTGAGCGATCTTATGTCACACGATTTAACATAAAAGGAGGAGGTAAAGCCATGCTAGTTTTTGAGTTTAAAGCCTACGGGAAGCAGAATCAGTTCAATGCAGTAGATGAAGCAATTCGTACCGCCCAATTCATCCGCAATAGCTGTTTGCGCTATTGGATGGATAACAAAAATGTGGGTAGATACGACTTAAATAAATACTGTGCTGTACTGGCTCGCGACTTTCCGTTTGCTGACGAACTCAACTCAATGGCTCGACAATCGAGCGCTGAACGAGCCTGGTCTGCTATCTCCCGATTTTATGAGAACTGCAAGAAAGGAATACCTGGTAAAAAAGGTTATCCACAGTTTCAGAAAAACTGCCGCTCTGTTGAGTACAAAACCAGTGGATGGAAGCTTGCGGACGATAGGAAATCAATCAATTTTATCGATAAAAAAGGGATTGGAAGGTTAAAACTCAAAGGCACACGCGACTTGCACTTCTACCAAATCAGTCAAATCAAACGGGTGAGATTGGTAAAACGTGCCGATGGCGTGTACGTCCAATTCTGTGTCGATGTTACTCGAAAAGAAAACACAGAACCCTCTGGTACTACGATCGGATTAGACATGGGTCTGAAGGAATATTACACCGATTCAAACGGAGTTACTGTTGAAAATCCGAAGTTCCTAAGAATTGGTGAAAAAGTTCTTAAGCGTTCAGCACGTCGTGTATCAAGGAAAGTAAAAGGTTCAAAGAATAGGGTCAAAGCTAAGCAGATTCTAGGCAAACGCCATCTCAAAATAAGTAGGCAGCGTAAGGACCATGCTGTGAAATTAGCACGGTGCGTAATCTCATCAAACGATGTAGTGGCTTACGAAGATTTGAGAATCAAAAACATGGTGAAGAATCACTGTTTAGCTAAGTCCATTAATGACGCATCTTGGTATCAATTCCGTATTTGGCTTGAATACTTCGGTAAAGTATTCGGAAAAATTACGGTGGCGGTGAACCCACAGTATACCAGCCAAGAATGCTCTAAATGCGGTGAAATTGTGAAGAAAACGCTATCAACTAGAACGCACGTTTGTAAATGTGGATGTGTAATGGATAGAGATTTCAACGCAGCTAGAAATATCCTTCGTCGAGGATTGGGTACGGCGGGGCACGTCGGAACCTTTGGTCTTGAACCAAGCAACGCTTTAGGAGAATTGACCTCTACTGTTGTTGGAGAAATCCTGCCTCAGCAAGTCGGCTCGTAGATTAAAGAATCCCCGTGCGTTCACGCCGGGGAGTGTCAATAACTAGGGTGCGTGACTTTTGTATAGCTGAACACTCCTCCCGAATTGGGAGAATCACGCATCCTGCTTAAGGAAGATTAATCGTCAAACATTGTATCATTAGTTATAGCTAAAAGCCGAGCTTGCGCTAAAGTTGTTAAAGATTAAAATTTATCGATCGCCTTTTATGCCTTACACTGCATCTACCCCAACAGACCCCAATCAAGCCAACATCCGCAATGCCGACCACCGCCTACTAGAATTCACCAAGCTGACGCCGATGATGCAGCGGTATGTGGAAGTGAAAGAACAGTATCCCCACGCACTTTTATTGTTTCGAGTCGGAGATTTTTTTGAGTGTTTTTTCCAAGATGCAGTTACTATTTCGCAGGAATTAGAACTTGTTTGTACTAGCAAAGAAAGCGGCAAGGAAATCGGCCGAGTGCCGATGACAGGAGTGCCGCACCACGCCCTCGACCGCTACACCTCAATGTTAGTTGAAAAAGGCTATGCAGTGGTAGTTTGCGACCAAGTGGAAGATGCCTCGATTGCTGCTAAAGAAGGCCGCCAAGTCAAGCGAGAAATTACCCGCATTCTCACTCCCGGAACCTTGACTGATGACGGAATGCTCAAACCCAGACAAAATAATTTTTTAGCAGCAGTCGTCATCGCTGGGGAACATTGGGGATTGGCTTATACAGATATTTCTACGGGAGAATTCGTCACTACCCAAGCAGAGAGTTTAGAACAATTAACCCTAGAATTGCTGCGCTTGCAGCCTTCGGAAGTCTTGGTACCGACTAATGCGCCGGATTTGGTGACTATGTTGAGGCCAGGAGAGAAATCCGAGCATTTGCCCGATTGTTTGCCGAATTCATTCTGCTATTCTTTGCGATCGCAAATTCCGTTTACTTTGTCCGAAGCAAAACAGAGAATCCTGCAAAAGTTCAAAGTGCGATCGCTAGAAGGCATGGGATGCGGCCACCTTTCCCTCGCAGTGCGCGCCGCCGGCGGTTTGCTGCAATATATCGAAGAAACTCAAAAGGAAAAAGCAGTTTCTTTGCAAAGATTGCACACTTACACTCTCACCGATTTTCTCATACTCGACTACCAAACCCGCCGCAATCTCGAAATTACTCAAACAGTGAGAGATGGGGTTTTTCACGGTTCGCTGCTGTGGGCTATAGACAAAACCAGCACTGCAATGGGAGGCCGCGCTTTGCGCCGCTGGGTCCTGCAACCTTTGCTCAACATTAAAGGCATTGGCGCCCGACACGACACCATTCAAGAATTAGTAGAAAATAACGCCCTGCGCCAAGATTTGCAGCAGTTGCTGCGCCAAATTTACGACATCGAAAGACTCACAGGCCGCGCCGGTTCGGGAACAGCTAGCGCGCGGGATTTGGTCGCGTTAGCTGATTCTCTCGGAAAACTGCCGCAATTAGCCTCGATCGCAGCCCAAGGGCGATCGCCCTATTTGAAAGCGCTGCAAAATGTACCGCCAATTCTAGAAGAATTAGCAAATACAATTCACGCTCATTTAGTTGATGAACCGCCGATTCATTTAAAAGAAGGAGGTTTGATTCGGTCGGGAATCAATGCCATGCTAGATGAAATGCGGCACACTGCATCAGCAGACCAAGAATGGATTGCCAATTTAGAAGCAACGGAGAGACAACGTACCGGGATTTCTAATTTAAAAGTAGGTTACAATAAAGCTTTCGGCTATTACATCAGCATTACCAAATCGAAAGTAGACCAAGTGCCGAAGGACTACACCCGCAAGCAAACTCTCACCAATGAAGAACGCTACAGTACGGAAGAATTAAAAGAAAGGGAAGTGCGAATTCTGACAGCGCGGGAAGATTTAAATCAATTGGAATACGATATTTTTGCTCAAGTGCGATCGGAGGTAGGAGAACACGCCGAAATTATTCGCAACGTTTCCCGCGCCGTGGCCGCGGCCGATATTTTGTGCGGTTTGGCAGAAGTAGCAGTTTACCAGAATTACTGCCGCCCGACTATGACAGAAAGTCGGGAAATTAAAATTATTGAAGGTTGTCATCCTGTGGTAGAAAAGTCTTTGCCACCGGGATTTTTTGTACCTAATTCGGCTTTTTTGGGTCGGGAAGAATCGCTAAACCGCCCAGATTTAATTATTTTAACCGGGCCGAATGCTAGCGGGAAAAGCTGCTACTTGCGGCAGGTGGGTTTGATCCAGTTAATGGCGCAGATGGGCAGTTTTGTGCCGGCGAAAGCTGCGAGTTTGGGAATTTGCGATCGCATTTTTACCCGCGTCGGCGCAGTAGATGATTTGGCAACCGGTCAGTCTACGTTTATGGTGGAAATGAACGAAACTGCAAATATTCTCAATCACGCGACGCCGCAATCATTGGTTTTGTTAGATGAAATTGGCAGGGGAACGGCAACCTTTGACGGACTTTCGATTGCTTGGTCCGTGGCAGAATATTTAGCCAGCGAGATTCGGGCGCGGACAATTTTTGCGACTCACTATCACGAATTGAATGAGTTAGCTTCTATTTTGGATAATGTCGCAAATTATCAGGTGACAGTGAAAGAATTGCCGGATCAAATCGTATTTTTGCACCAAGTTCAGCCGGGAGGTGCTGACAAATCTTACGGAATTGAAGCGGGCAGATTAGCTGGTTTACCGCCGTCGGTGATTGACCGGGCGAGACAGGTGATGAAGCAGATTGAGAAACATAGCAAAATTGCGATCGGACTGCGGAAAGGTGTTAAAAAAAATGGTAAAAAAGAGTCGGAGGGCGAACAGTTGGATATTTTTTAGGATTAAAGTTTAAGGTCCGTAGAAAAGTTTGTAGATGTCTAGGGTGCGTCAGATGGTCCAAACCTGTTAAAATCAAAATGATCGATGTCTGACGCACCATCACCATACAACTGCGACACTTGCATCTGCCTTAAAAACTCACATTTAAGCGCTAAAGTCCTTACTGTAGCAATCCTCGCATCAGTTTCAATAACTTCCAGGCTCTGCCTCTTAACCGATGTCACTCTTGCTCTGCCTCGGCCCAGACAATGGAGGCTCTTCCTCGGGATATGCGTTACCAGGAAGAGCCTGGTAACGAGTATAATCATTTAGGATTGCTATACAAACCTGCCACTGAACTTTACTTGCCATTTTGTAACTTTCTTACCTCTTTGTGCACGCTCATCCCAATTTCCAAAGCTTCATTCAGCAACCGCCCGTATTCAGTCGCCCGATCGCTCACATCCACCGCCATCAAAGCAGCCAAATTACTTTCAATATTAGCAAATAACTCGTAACGGCGACCGATAAAATCCTTATTTTCCCTGAGAATTCTCTCTGTTTTCAAAGCACATACTAAACTTTCTCTAGTAATCTGTAATGCCTCAATAGCATCTCCTCGGTTAATTAAATTGGCTTGTAAATTGCCAGCAGCCGTTAGGCGATCGATAATATCTAAAGCCTGAATCACCTCATGATACTTCTCAACTTCATCCAGCAGACCCGCCAGGGTTGCCAGAGGCTTTGCCTTAACCCATTTATAGACATTCCAAGCAACAGTAATCGCCAGGGACAAACCTAAAGTTATTTGTAAAACCCTGACAAATATCTCAGCATCGCTAAATGAACCAACATTATGTTTATTAGCGAGTAAAGCAACAGGCAGCGAAACAACTAAGGTCACGCAAAATATCAGCAACTCATTCAACAAAAGAGAAAATAGCTTTTTGCCGTCCCGGAGTGCAGCAGGTCGGTAAAACTCCGCTGCAAAACCGTCGCTCAAAGCTATTCCGCTCAAATCCTCCAACTCATTCTCAGGAATTTTTAACTCATCCAAATCAGCTTGTATCACTCTTTAAAATCTCCTTAAATTGGGATTAATTACGGTCCTCCCAGAGACATAATTGATTGCCACAGACTAATATAAAAATTGCTTTCTCGGTTTCGGAACAGTTGAAAAGCCATTCCCGGCGACCCAAAAAACGGTCTCAGCGTCCATCCCAACTGAGTCCCAACAAACGCATAGAGTCCCAACCAAAAGCGCAAAATATTTAGCCTGATGTCTTTGCCTTCCGCATCTTGCTCCGACAGAAAGTGCATTTCTTGATAAATGAAACTTACGCCCAAAAATCCTGTGAAGGCCATAATAGCAACATTCCACACCAGCAAAAAACTGTAATTGGAACTGCTCAGAAGAAAAAACAGACTGACAGGTGCAAATCCAAACAGCAAAACGCTAATCATCGCCATCGCTGTCATCAACAATGTCAAATACTGCTCAAAAGTTCGTTTTGAACCAAACATGACATTAAAAAAGTACAGGGTGGGAAAGCAGATAATCAGCGTCAGCAAGTAAAGTGCTGGCAACTTAATTGCTGAAACCAGACATTGCATCCACGTACTAGATGCACCTAATATCGCTCCGTAAATGCCAAAAAATACGGTACTAGAAATCAACAAACCGAAAATTTTAGATTTCAGCTTGACACCTTGGCGAATTTCTTCGAGAAACTGTTGCCGTTCCCGCAGTAAATACATTACTACTGAAAAATATTTCACGGGTTCTCCTTGTGACTGATGCGACTCTGAATCAGTCATAACTCAAGCTGAGTTCGATCGGCAAACTTGGCAAATCAGGGCACTCTATGTTAAGCAATTATTCTTGCAGATACAGGACTTACACAGAACCTAATGGGTTCTGATGTTGGATAGAGAACTTAAGGAAGTGCGGCGCTGGGGGGATGAAATTTTAAAATCGGTTCCGACCGTCGCCCCATTTCCACAACCAGCCGACTTGCTCAACCTGTTGAAGGCCAGACGCAAAAAGTCCGGGGCGAACTTGGCATATATAGAGGCGGTTTTGGAAATACTAGAAAACCGTTAGCGCGACAATTGAGCGGCAAACAGAACTCTTGGTGGGACAATAAGTCTGAAACCCTTGACTCACAAAGGATTGAATTTGATGGGGGCGGAGGGACTTGAACCCACACGACCGTTTCGGGTCAACGGATTTTAAGTCCGTAGCGTCTACCATTCCGCCACGCCCCCCTTTCGTGAAGCTGCTGTGGATTTGAGCCACTAACAACAACAGCCTTTTATACTACAGCCAAAACCCCAATTTACGCAACCCCTAATCAAAAAATTCCCAAAAGTCGCGCTGCATCTCCCCAGGCGGTACAATAGTTAACCAGCTAGCGGAGCGTGTCAACCAACTTACCCGTGTTATTATTCCCCTAAAGCAAATCTATGTATATTACCTTACTGCTTTACGCCGTCTTGGCAGGAACCTACTTCCTGGTAGTACCCGCGGTCACCTACGCTTACCTGAACAGCCGCTGGTACGTGGCCACCTCTTTTGAGCGCGGCTTCATGTACTTCTTGATGTTCTTCTTCTTCCCAGGTATGTTTCTCCTAGCTCCGTTTTTGAATTTTCGGCCCAAACGGCGGCAGATAGAAGCCTAAATGCGACGTATTGACGTAATTGGAATCAGTCTCGGCTTTTTTGTAGCAGGTGGGTTTGTCTACTTGCTACTGCAATTTGCCGGACTCGACAGTATGAATGCAGGGATTTGGAGTCAGTTGTTTTTGGTCGCCGGCTTGATTGGCTGGCTGGTGACTTATTTATTTCGAGCACTTACTCAAAATATGACCTACAGTCAGCAACTGCAAGATTACAAAGAAGCTGTCTTGCAGAAGCAGCTCGATGAACTCTCTCCTGAAGAATTAGCCAAACTTCAAGCCGAAATTGAGCAGGAAAAAGATAATTAGTCAATAGTCCTCAGTCCTCAGTCATTAGTTATTAAGTAGCTGGAAATAAACATTAGATGGGGATGGCGGGTGAGAGCACTTGATAACTCGTTTGTATCATAGCTCCCGCTAGACCCGCCCCTACAAGATACGATTGTTTATTACTAATGACTTACTAAGTCATTAGTAATAAACTCTCTCACTAATTACTGGGGACTGATTTGATGGCTGATATCGCGTCCGGTAAAATAACCGTTATCGCGTTTCTAGTGAGGACTGAAGTCCTCGGACTTTTATGAGGACTTCAGTCCTCACTCGTCACGAGAAACGAATTTGATTGCGGTCGATCGAGCGGACATCATCTGAAAATTGGGTAGAAACCCCGTCCTTGTAGGACGGCTTTATATTGTACTAGACTCGGATGAGTATTTAGATAGATGCAATGCAGACAATATCTGTAAAATGTAAACTCCAAGTCCCTGTAGAGTTGCGGAACGAAATCGACCGCACTTTGCTTTGGTTTGCTGAGGCTTGCCATCAGATATATGAAGTTGCAAAACGTGAGAAGTGCTGGAACACAACCAAGCTTCACCACAAGGTTTATAAGTCAGTGCGCGAAGCTACGGGGTTGAAGGCAAACCATGTCTGTCAAGCAATTCGTCGTGTAATTGGTAATGCCGCATCTGTTAAGCAAGTCCACAAATTTAGACCGACATCTATTAATTTGGATGTTCGGACTTTTCAATATATTGAGGATTTGCAAACTGTTGGCATTACTTTGATGTGTGGTAGAGTTAAGTTCAAATTGAGTATTGGCAATTATCAATTGGCTTTGCTTAAAGGGCAAGCTCCAACGGCTGCTACTCTCAATAAAACTAAACGGGGTGACTACTACATCAATGTTTGTGTTAAATGGCCCACCAACCCAACTGGTCAAAGACTAAAAGTAGTTGGGGTTGATTTGGGTAGAAGAGATATTGCTACCACTTCTACGGGTAAGTCGTGGAGTGGCAAGCAGATCCAATCCATGCGTGACCGATATAGCTTCGTCAGAGCTAATGTTCAATCCAAACGCACTCGGTCTAGTCGTAGACTTTTGAGAAGGCTTTCTGGGAGAGAACAAAGATTTCAGAAATGGTTGAATCACAATATCTCAAAACAGCTTGTTCAAGAAGCAAAACAAATAGGTGCGGACTTGGCTTTTGAGGATTTGACTAATATTAGAGAGTCTTTGAACAAAAAACAAAGAAGCAAAACTGAACGCCGAAGAACTAATAATTGGGCTTTTTATCAACTGCGTTTGTTTGTTGGGTATAAAGCTAATATTGCTGGCGTTAAAGTTGTATTTGTCCCAGCGACCTATACAAGTCAAACCTGTTCCAGATGCGGACATATTCACCCGGTTAAGGGTAAGTCGTACCGTAATGGAAAAGTTTTTAAGTGTGGGCATTGTGGTTTTGAACATGATGCGGATATTAATGCAGCTAATAATATTGCTGCTTTGGGGAAGTCTGTAAGCCTTCCTGAAAGTCCGGGGATGAGTTGTCAACTAGAGGGGCAATTGTCTCTGTTCCCGATGATTCAAATCTGAGGCTAAAGCCCCGTACCTTTAGGTGGGGGTAAGCTTACATGATGACTGAGAACCAATGACTGATGACTAATAACTAATGACTATTTCTAATTGTTTTGAAACGTTGCGCAAGAGCCACCAATGTGCATTGATTCCTTTTATTACTGCTGGCGACCCAGACTTGGAGACTACGGCTAAAGCACTGCAAATTTTGGACGATAACGGTGCAGATGCGATCGAGCTTGGCGTTCCCTATTCTGACCCGCTAGCTGACGGGCCGGTGATTCAAGCCGCCGCCTCTCGTGCCCTGGAGCGGGGAACGCGGTTAGATTCGGTGCTGGAAATGGTAGCGAAAGTTAGTCCGAATTTGCGATCGCCCATCATTCTCTTCACATACTACAACCCGATTTTGTACCGAGGTATAGAAACCTTTTTGCAGCAAATCAAAAGTGCCGGAGTTCAGGGATTGGTTGTACCAGACTTGCCCTTAGAAGAAGCCGACAGTCTCATCCAACCTGCCAACAAATTAGGGATTGAACTAACATTATTAGTGGCTCCGACAAGTCCCAAAAGTCGCATAGAAGCGATCGCTCGGGAGTCTCAAGGATTTATTTACTTGGTCAGCGTGACGGGGGTTACGGGAGTCCGCGAAGGCTTAGAAACACGAGCAAAAGAGTTGCTGCAAGAACTCCGCAGCATCACCGACAAACCCATTGGCGTCGGGTTTGGTATATCTAAACCCGAACACGCTCGCCAAGTGAAAGAATGGGGTGCAGACGCTGCAATTGTTGGCAGTGCTTTTGTCAAACGTTTGGCTCAAGGAACTCCCGAACAGGGTTTAGAGGCGATAGGCGAATTCTGCAAGAGTCTAAAAATAGCGATTCAAAATGTTTAGCAACTGTGCAAATACTTTCAGCCATTAGACAGATGTGTGCAATCGGAATATGTGGCGACAATTGCGATTAAAGACCTTGTTGTACTTGAGATCATACATCCACTGCCTTCTGGTTCCTGACCGGAAGGTTTTTTTTGAGCTTAAAATGCAAAACATTTCAAGGTAGTGCGCGCACAGAGAACCAAACGCGCAGCAAAGTAGGGAAACGGCATTGCCTTCGATCGCTTCAACTTAAGGCAAAATCTAGTAGCACTATACTGTTTGATGATTAGGCCTGCTGCTCCCCCCTGATTTTTGCCCCCTACTCCCCGTTCTTAATGGGGAGTAGGGGGTGGGACATGAGTGTTCTTTCGTCCGCCTTCTTAAGGGGGATTTAGGGGGATCTAGACTCGGTTATAAAAGATAGATACAAAGGTTTTTAGGCGAGTGTTGACACGATGAAAGGCATTGCCGTGTCCGGCGCGGGGTGGGGTGACTTTTAATCATTGCTAGAAGATGCAGGATTGTCGATTCCTTGTTCCTTTTTCCTTGTTCCTTTTTCCTTGTTCCGACTTCCATGGGACTTCTTCCTTCCGCTATAACTTGAGGAATGTAACTTGGGATAGATGAAAAGCTCCTGTTTCTATTCGTATACTTAAAAAAGTGTTTAAGTGGCTAATTTGGTAATAGTAGCCATGTACAAAGCCACTAGGCATTTGAGCATATCACAATAGAAAGGAGCATTTTTATGAAGAGACTAACTGCATTTCTGAAAAAAATTCGAGCTGTACAAATTTTAACAGTGTTTCTGGCTGGCATTTTAGTATTAGTGAGTACGGCCTGCAGCCGCCCTGATGTGACAGCAGGAAAAACTGATGGGATAGTAGAACAAGCTGATGCGAGGGTAGGAAAAACTGCCGACCAAATTAGAGAAGAAGTGCCTTCAGGGGCTGTAACTTCCGAATACAAAGGCGGCATGAACGACTACAGCGATGTCGATCCCAGAAACCAAAAGGTTACATCAGCAGAAGCAAAAGCTCAGCTTCTCAAAGAGCAAGCGCAGCACCGCATCGATACCAAATCTAGCAACAATGTAGGCGAAAACGTGCGGCGGGTAGCGGACGACGCGCCTGACAAACTCACCCAAGTTGGTGAAAAGGTGAAGGAGGATGCTCGCACCGCTCAGAGCAAAGCTGAGGACTTTGGCGACAAAACCAAACAAGGCTTTGCTAATCTTAAAGAAAACACTCGCGAAGGCTTCAAGGGAGCAAAAAATATTGTTAAAGAAGCCACCGAGGGAGCAAAAGAAAGAGTATCAGAGGGTACTGAGTCTCTGAGATATAATACCAGCGGCGGCCAAGAAAATATCAATGATGCAGCGCGAGATGCAAGATAGAACGCTGAAGATGTCTCGGACAATATTTGCTAGAAAGTGAATCGAGATATTGACACTACTCAACGAGCGCCAGAAAGAGTGACAGACGCGATCGACTAACTTCAAATAACGCTGTTTCCTTCTCGGGAAGCTAAATTCCGACAGTGGTTTTTACCCCTGTCGGAATTTAGCTAAAGTCCTCTGAACACGACTGCATATTACTGCATATTATATCAAATCCGTTAGCATCAAAATAGTAAATTCGAGTTGACTGTTGACTGTTGACTGTTGACTGTTCACAGTCAACAGTCAACATCATTCCGGTGTAACCGGAAATGATATTACTATTTGATTCGGTTTTAACCCCTGGGAGGGCTATTAGCCCGCAAGTAGAGTGTCCAGGAGGGGTTTCAGCAGCAGAAGGCAGTCCTGTGCTTTTCTAGGGGGACTGGAGAGCTACTCTTTTCAGGACGGATTATTTATTATTTATAAACATTATATTTTGAGCTTTTAAGGGAAAAATTTTTCCATATAGTAGGGTCCATTGGGGCGCTCGACCTATATTAAATTTAATTTATTACACATTGTATTTTTCGAGACAGGATACTGTCGTGTTCCTACTGTATTTCGCTTTTATTTAACCGCCTTTTAGATTAACTACAGAAACTTATACGTAAGTAACAGGCTTTAATCCCGATCGCCAAAGTATAAAATGTTGTTCATTAACAGATAATAGAAATTTGCGATCGAGAAATTGAAAATTATGCTGTTTATGCCCTAAGATAGATACACTAAGTTTTGTCAAGTTAATGTCGGAGTTGAGGTCAGCCGATATGAACGCAAAAGTAGATGTGGTAGATTTGAGTGCGCTAATGCCTGAATCTCGCCCGATCGCGCAATTGCACACCGATTCTGGAACGGCTGTCGATGGGGGCGCGGGCCATCTTGAGCGGCAACCCGGCTTTAGCAAACTCTTGGAGTTTCACAACAGGGGCGCGAGGGTCAAAAATCTCGGTATTCTCGGCACAATTGCTGCGCGCAGTATAAAACCATACGCCCGCCGTTACGTCATTGTGGCGGAAAATTTCCGCCAGGGGGTACTCCGAGAATACGATCGAGTAAAGCAGCCATCGTTAATTGCATCCCTCGAAATAGTCCTCAAGCCAACAGACATTCTCGACGAACTCGAACACAGCCCAGTTATTTACAAATATATGAAACCTCCTAATATTTGAATTAATCTCGGCTGTTATCGACCAGATTTAGGGTGATAAAATCTAGCAAAAATAGGCGACGGATTCGGGATATATTCGCTCCGTAATCCCCAGCCCATCGACAGGGTAAATGTATGTAAACCTTATCTGGGAAATTGTAGATCGATGCTAGTAACGATGATGCACGACTTTTACGATGCGCTGGCATATTTGGCAATCTATGCAAGTGCCACACCGACGGAGCGCCAACAAATCCTTAAGCGCGTTGGGGCTAGTCAGAAAAAACTAAAAGAATTCGCGCACCATACCCCGTTCCATTACCAACACAAGTTCGATCTGGTTGAGGCAGAATGGCTCCGCGTTTTGGGGCAAACAGCAGAAGCCATGGAACTGTACGATCGAGCTATTGCCGGAGCTAAAGCTAACGAATATTGGAAGGAAGAAGCTCTTGCTTGCGAACTCGCGGCTAAGTTTTACCTCTCATTGGGAAGAGAAAAAATTGCGCGAGTATACATGATAGATGCCTATGATTGCTATGTCCGCTGGGGAGATAGATCCAAAATAGACGACTTAGAAAAACGCTATCCTCAATTGTTGGAATCGATTTTGGAGCCAGCAAAACTAGCTGCAAATCCGTTAGCAACTTTCGCAACACCTGCCAACCACAATCAATCGCTCAATCCATACCTTTATCCGTCTGTGTCGGCAAGCGTCTCAGATTTCGGGAATTTTTCAACTCTGCTAAAAGCTTGTCAAGCACTCTCTAGTGAAAGAGAGGTCGATCGACTGATTGCCAAACTGATGGAACTGGCGATGAAAAATACAGTAGCTGACAAAGCAGCCCTGATTTTGCCAAACGGCAATCAATGGGAAATCGCTGCTATAAGCGCGATCGACAATTCAGGAGTCGAGCGGGCGATCGACTTATCCTCCGGCACACTCGATGAAAACAGCGAGATTTTGCCCCTCAAAATTGTTGAATGCGTTAAAAACTTGTTGAAACCTGTAATTGTTCGGGATATGGCTCAAGAAGATGATTGGGCTTCCGACTCCTACATCCTCAAATACGAACCGGAGAGCGTGTTGTGTTGGCCGATTCTTGATGGAGGCAACTTAGTCGGGATTTTGTATCTGGAAAATCGCTTAACAGCAAGAGTTTTTACCCGCGATCGCCTGCAAATTCTCAATCTCCTGTGTTCCCAGGCAGCTATCTGTTTGCAAAATGCTCTGCTCTATAAAAAATATCAGGATTACAACCAACAATTAGAACGATCGCTAGTAAAAATTAGCCGAACCGAAGCTCAGCTGGCAGAGCAAAAACAAATGCTGCAAGCGATTCTTGATGTCGCTCCGATTTGGATTTGGATGGTTAATCCCAGGGGTAAAGTACAGTTTGTGAACAAGACCTTTTGTCAAGATGTGGGCGTGCCTCTGAGCGCTTTCCTAGCTGTCGATCATTACAAAGATATACTGGGAGCGGATGCAGCGGGCTGTATGGTTTCAGATGCCGCCTGCCTTGCCCAAGATTTGCCGCATTACTCGAGCGAAATTCTCAGATTTGTTGACGGCAAACAACACTATTTAGAAATCACGAAAGTGCAGTTAAAAAATTATCAGGGCGAGACGATCGGCATTATTGGTTTGGGTGTTGATGCCACCGATCGCAAGCAAGCAGCGGAACTTTTGCAAGAGCAAAATCAACAGCTCGAACAAACTTTAAAAGATTTACAGCAAGCGCAACTGCAAATCGTGCAAAGCGAGAAAATGTCAGCATTGGGTAATTTAGTCGCGGGAGTAGCCCACGAAATCAACAATCCGATTGGGTTTATTTCTGGCAATTTAAGCGAAGCTAAAAGGAGTTTGGAAGATGTTATAGAACACTTAGAATTGTATCGATCCGATGCACCGAAATCGGAAATTGCCGACCACGCCCAAGAGATAGACCTCGATTATCTCTTGGAAGATTTACCCAAGATGATTGATTCAATGGAAGTCGGATGCGATCGCATTTGCAGCATTAGCACGAGTTTGCGTACATTCTCCCGAGGCGACAAAGACTACAAAGTTCCTTTTAATATTCACGAAGGCATTGATAGCGCTATTTTAATTTTGAAACACCGCCTCAAAGCAAACGAACACCGTCCGCAGATAGAAGTGATGACTAAATACGGTCATCTCCCTAAAATCGAATGTTTTCCCGGTCAATTAAATCAAGTGTTCATGAACCTGTTTGCCAATGCTATCGATGCCTTAGAAGAGTCAAATGTAGGACGCACTTTTAGCGAAATTGCCGCCAATCCCAACCGCATCACGATTTCCACTGAGGTAGTCGAAGGGCATATTAAAATTAAAATTGCTGATAACGGTACCGGGATGAAAGACGAAGTGAAACAGCAGATATTTGACCATTTGTTCACGACGAAAGGTGTCGGAAAAGGAACAGGATTGGGGTTGGCAATTGTCTATCAGATTGCGGTAGAAAAACATGGGGGAAGCATTGAGGTGAATTCGGAGCCAGGTATTGGCACTGAGTTTGCGATTGTTTTGCCTGTGAAGGGATAAATTTTAATGAAAATTAAAGGGTTTTTGGGCGATCGCGCAATAACATATAGCCTTTCTCAGTAACATGAGGTACCCGACGTGCATAGGCCTCCGTGGGCATAGGGCATAGTGCATAGGGCATACCTCACTTTCTTGAGAACCGCTATCTATAGCCCTGGACGCGCGGGTAGCCAAAAACCGTGTTTTTAACCAGAATACACGGGATTAAAACCGTCAATTTCCCTTAAAAAACCCGGTTTCTTTGTGGGTGCGCGAATCCGGGTATTACTCATGCACGGAGATTGAGTGATGAAACTTGGTTTCTTCCTATATTTCTCATTCCTCCTCGCAAAATTTCGTAAAAACCGGGAATAAGCACCCATACGGGAACCCTGAAAGTGTCTGGAGTGTTGTTATAGTTAAACTTAAAGGTTTTTTGGGCGATCGCGCGATAGTAAGTAGGTTATTACTCACATTTTGCACCGTTCTCAATCATCCTTTTAGGTCGGGCTCTCCTGCCCCACCCCTACTCCCCACAAGAAAATTGAATTTTTGTGAAGCCGGAAAGCCTGTTCTCGAGGATGGTGCAAGATGTGAGTTTTTACAAATAAATATTACATAGGAAGAGGGCAAGTTTATAAATATTGTAGAGGTGAATGAAAGATTGTTCGTAAAACCCGCCCCTACAAATATTGCGGGTAATTTACCCAACACGATCTAATTTAATCACTCGGTAAACTCAATTTTAATACTTGTCCCACAGCTATTTCGTGCTTGTGCGTCGCTACTACCACCGCACCTTCTAATCGCGGATCGTAACATCCAACCCAAGCCGCAGGATGACATTCGTGCACTAAATATCCGTACAACCAAATTGCTCCTCTACCTTCAATGACAATTCCTTGACTGAATTGAACATCTTGAGGAAGTTTCAAACCTTGTAAATCATCGGGTGTGATGATACCGTCTTGAGTTGTAATTCGCAAGCGCAAATGTTGGTAAGCTAAACCGTCTTGAGTTTGATTGGGGATTATTTTTAATTCAATAGGGTTCATGGGATGCACAAATGTTGAATGCTGCGATAAAATCATATACCTTTTAGGGTAAATTGGGAATCCGATCGCCAACTTTGAGTCCCAATTGGACCGCCCTTCCGCCTCTGAGTTCAATAACTCCGTCCACGGGAATATCCGGGCCGTAGTTGGGGCAGGTTTCGCTCAAACACGGCGGTACGTTAGGAATTATCGCCTGCACTACGCCTTCCCGCAGAAAAACCATATCGAGCTCAATCAACACGTTTTTCATCCAAAAACGCACGTTTCGCGCGGGTTCGATCGGGAAAAACATTCCCCTGTCATCGGGTAATTCTGTCCGAAACATTAAACCTGTGGCTTGTTCTTGGGGAGTTTTCGCCACTTCCAGTCCGAGCGCGCGATCGCCTAGGATCGTGTTAACAGAAATTGGCAAAAGCTGACCCATATCTATTCCGCCCAACAGCGACATAAAGTTGGATTCTGTCAGATTAGAGTTTCCCAAAACAACTCCTAAATATTTGCCAGAAATTTTATCTTTCATAACAGTTTGGTTGTCGGAAACATCAAGCTCTAAATCGCTAAACTTCATCCCTTCTGTCAAGACAATTTTATCATTGCCGTTGCCAAAATCTGTAATTATATCGGCTTCAGTAATAGTAGATGCGGTCGAGGTTCTTTCCATCATAAATAAATCCTCCCCCGCGCCTCCTGTCAAGATATCTCTGCCTTCGCCGCCTATTAGCAAATCGTGACCCCGATCGCCAAAAATCTCATCTTCACCTTGTCCTCCATAGATTGTATCGCTTCCTTGCCCGCCAGACACCGTATCAGCGCCTTCATCTCCGGCGAGCAAGTCATTTTCCCGATCGCCAAAAATCCGGTCGTTTCCCCCCACACCTTGAATAGTGTCATTTCCCGCAAACCCTCTCATCGTATCGTTGCTAAGAGTTCCCAGGAGAAAATCGAAGCCTAAAGTACCGTCGATGTTAACCATTTTGCGTTTAATAAAAGGAAACTTTGGCGATCGGCATCCGCCAACCGGTACCAAAAGCTCGATCGCTAATTTTCAAACCCGGGGCTGCTTGCCGCCGTTTAAACTCCGCTTGCGTCACTAATTTTACTACACGTTTAACCACCGCTTCCTCGTGTCCGGCTGCGATAATTTGTTGGGCAGATTCATGATGTTCTATAAACCGCTGCAAAATGTCATCCAAAACATCGTAAGCAGGCAAAGAATCTTGGTCAACTTGCCCCGGTTTCAGTTCAGCACTCGGGGCTTTATTAATAATATTAACCGGAATGATTTCTTTTTTTCCCCACAGAACATCATCTTTCCCCTGCTCGAACTCAGAATTAAGCCACCGACACAGCGAATAAACGCGAGTTTTCGGCACATCAGAAATCACCGCCAATCCCCCATTCATATCGCCGTAGAGAGTGCAGTAACCAACGGACATTTCCGACTTATTGCCAGTCGAAAGCAGCAAATGTCCGAACTTGTTAGAAATTGCCATCAACAGATTGCCTCGAATCCGCGATTGAATATTTTCCTCAGCAATCCCGAAAGTTGTATTGACAAACAAATCGCCGAGAGTGCGATCGTAAGTTTTCATCAAATCGCCGATCGGCAATTGTTCGATCCGGATGCCCAGATTTCGGGCTAATTCCACAGCATCATTAACCGAATGATCCGAACTGTAAGGAGAAGGCATCAACACCCCTAGAACATTTTCGTGCCCGATCGCGCAACTGGCGATCGCAGCCACCAAAGCCGAATCTATCCCGCCGCTCAAACCGAGTACAACCTTAGAAAAACCGCACTTGCGGACATAATCTCGCACTCCCAAAACCAAAGCAGCCCAAATTTCTGCATCTCCAACCGCCGGATCAAAACTCAACGGTGCCGCCTCAATTCCTGCTGCACTTTGCTGATTGCTGCCCACTAAATCTTGTTTAGCTCGGTCATATTCGAGGACAGCAAAATCAGTTTCAAAAGAAGCTAATACCTGAATCAAATCACCCTTTCGATTCACAGCAAAACTGCTGCCGTCAAAAATAATATCGTCATTTCCCCCTATCTGATTAGCGTAAATAATCGGTATCCCGCAGCCGATGACGCTGTGCTGCAACATAGCCGATCGCACTTCCCGCTTGCCAGCAGAATAAGGCGATGCCGACAAATTCACCACTAAATCTACGCCCAATTTTACCAAATCGGAAACTGGATCGCCTGCGTAAGTGCGTTTACCCCAAAACTCCTCATTGTTCCACAAATCTTCACAAATTGTCACGCCGATTTTGAGTTCGCCCAGAGTAAAATAATTGCTGTTTTCTCCCGGTTCAAAATATCGGTCTTCATCAAATACATCATAAGTAGGCAACAAGCGTTTATGAAAAACTTTTTGGACGGCGCCATTTTGCAACAAAACAGCGCTGTTAAACAATGATTTTCCGCCGAGTTGAACAGCATTAGCATTAGGTACGACAGTGCCGGCTATGACTGCCACTTTCGGCGGCAAAGCTTGCGCCAGTTGCTGCAACTGTGCACCTGCGGCTGCAATGAAACTGGGGTTAAGCAACAAATCGCGCGGCGGATAACCGATCAGGGAAAGTTCCGGTGTTAGCAATAAGTTTGCGCCTTCAACCTCCGCTTTTTTCGCAGCCTCCAGAATTAGGCTGGAGTTGCCCAAGATATCACCAATAGTAGGATTGAGTTGTGCGATCGCAATTTTCATCTCACCAAATCACCTAATAAATATTGCTAACAGCCCGCCCGCACGGACTGAATTTGCTATAGTCCTAGATTTGAATGTAGGGAAACCTTACTCAGATTTGTAATGTTTCAACTCTTCCTCAATATAATAATTTACCAAATCCCGGTAAATATTTTCAATCACATCAGGATTCAAACCCGATTCTTGAGCCCACTCGCGCCGCTGCTGTAACATAGCCTCAACGCGATCGAACGATCGAACGCTAGCTTCACTCGTTTTGAACCTTGCAGCCGCGATGACGTATTGAAATCTTTTGCTCAAAGCCTCGATCACTTGTCGATCGATGAGATCAATTTCCTCCCGAACTTCCTGAATATTAGCGCATTCATGAGGTTTTTTCATCGCCTGCACTCCTTAACAGCTTCTATTCTCATGTTACTAAATTGCTCCCCCAATGTCATCTAATAAACAGCTAGATAAACACCAACGGCTTATTTTTGAAAGGAGCAAAAGCGGCCGCATCAAAGCGGTACAAACTAGCAGGGCGGCCAGCCCCCCGGGAAACCTTAACACCGGTATCGCATAAAAAACCCAATTTTAACAATCGAGATCTAAAATTTGAATAATCCGAAAAACTTTCCCCCAAAATAGTTGTATAAAGCTGATATAAATCGCTCAAAGTAAAAAGCTCCGGCAAAACTTCAAAAGCTACCGGACTGTATTCAAGTTTGTTGCGGAGTCGCCGATATCCGTATTCGAGAATTTGATTGTGATCGAAGGCCAGCTTAGGAACTTGTTGCACGGGATACCAAGCAATGCCGCCGACGCGGTGGCCCACACCCGCCACGACACTCCCAGCAATTAACTCAGCTTCCTCAAAGCGAACCAAAGCAAAATAACTCACCGAAAGATAGCGATCGCCCCTGGTAAATTCCCGAGGATCGCGCCCCGGTTCCCCAAAAGTATACAGTTGCTCCAGATACAAATTTTCCACCCGAATTTTCTCCGACAAAATCCGGTAAGCGGCATTTTCTAGAGACTCTCCGTGTCGCACCAAAGTACCGGGAAGACTCCAAGAATCGATAAACGGTTCGTCTTGCCGCATTACCAACAGCACCAACAAGCGGTTCTGCACGGTATCGACGGAGAAAATTACATTATCTACTCCTACTTTAAAGTCAGCTAATGAGCAACCTTCGCTCTTTTTTGTGCCTCGTGCCATGCGTATAAATGCTCCCTATTGATGTAATCTTCGATGGTCGGAGTCAGAGCTTGGGTGTCTCCTGTTTCCCGATAAAAGGTAGAAGAAACATTGGGAGCATTCAAAGATGCGATCGCCACCTCTGCACCTATCCGCTTCAACTGCCACAAATCTAAGTCTTCTGACGGATAACCCGGTCGCGGTACTATCAGCAACTCGACTTGTTTTAACAATTGTTCAAATTTGTACCAGCGAGACAGTTGCCCCACCAAGTCGGAACCTATTACCAGTGTCAAATCTGCATCCGGCCACAGCAATCTTGCTTGTTCCACAGTTTCTAGGGTTTTCGGACTGCTGAGTTCTGGATGCAAGCAAAGATTGTGTCTCGGCGAATTAATTTCTTGAATCATTAACAGCAGCATTGCCGAGCGGTGTTCTAGAGAAGTTTGGTGCGACTTAAAAGGATTGTCCGACGCCCAAACTGCTACCCAATCAAAATGTTGGGAAAGCCAACTCAGAATTGTTTTGTGTCCTGCTGTAGGCGGATCGGCACTGGTTCCAAAAAGAGCAATCTTCTGCATAGGTAATCGGTAATTGTTGACTGTTGACTGTTGACTGTTGACTGTTGACTGTTGACTGTTGACTGTTGACTGTTGACTGTTGACTGTTG
>NZ_JAUBVJ010000109.1:0-23245 GCF_036702785.1 Microcoleus sp. AR_TQ3_B6
CCGAACCGGTTGTCGAAACTCTGCTGATTGTCCAACCAGTAGAGTCCCTAGAACCTCCTCAACCCGAACCGGTTGTCCAACCAGTAGAGTCCCTAGAACCTCCTCAACCCGAACCGGTTGTCGAAACTCTGCTGATTGTCCAACCAGTAGAGTCCCTAGAACCTCCTCAACCAGCACCGGTTGTCGAAAATCTGCCGATTGTCGAAACACTAGAGTCCCTAGAAAGTTCTCAACCAGAACCACAACCGATTTTAGATACACCAAAGTCGCTAGAACATCCTCAACCAGAATCCCAACCAGTTGTAAAAAATCGGCCACTTAAAAAAAAGCCACAACCGAGTAGCAATTCTCTACCACAACAGCCACCTATTACCAAAAAGCGACAAATAGAAAGAAAACAACAGGATAGCGAAGACAGCGAAACACCACCTGCCGGCGACTCAGAATGAACCAATTACCAATGACCAATTACCCATTCCCAATTCCTAAATGTTAGTAATGATTAGTAATATTGTCGCAATTTACCGCAAAGAACTACAAAGCTATTTTGCCTCGCCATTAGCCTATGCCATCGCAGCAGTCTTTTGGTTAATCACCGGCTACTTTTTAATAGCCATCCTCCTCGCCCCCGACGGGTTAATTCCCCAAATCGGGCAGCGAGACCAAATGGGAATTACCGAACCTCCCATCGACGTACCCTACGAATTCCTGCAACTATTCCTGCGAATCATGGGTTCCCTTTCGTTGTTCGTACTACCCGCACTCTCAATGGGACTTTACGCAGAAGAACGCAAACGCGGCACTTTAGAACTATTAGCCACATCGCCCTTAACAAACTGGGCAGTTGCTACCGGCAAACTCCTCGGCGTTTTAACATTTTATACCACAATGTTGCTGCCCGTGCTGTTCTGCGAGGCGATCGCCCTCAGTTCCTCAACCCCACCCGTACCCCCCTCAGTTCTCCTGCTAGGACACGGTGGCTTAATATTACTAGCCGCAGGAGTATTGTCCCTCGGAATGTTTATTTCCTCCCTCACAGACAGCACAATTTTATCAGCCATCCTCACCTTCGCTCTAGTATTATTTCTCTGGGTGATCGATGCAGCCGCCGTCGGTATCGGTGGCCCTTTCGGAACAGCATTAGGACATTTGTCGCTCTTAACACATTACACAAATCTTGTCAAGGGAGTTTTCGATACCAGTAGTTTAATTATGTTTGCCAGTTACATAATTTTAGGAGTATTTCTGACCGCCCAATCCATCGATGCCTTGCGATATCAGCGTTCTTAAAAAAATCAGGCAAGGGTTCCGGGAATAAAGAGGGGAGAGTCGGAGAGTGGGAGATTAAAGGATAGGCCACCAATTCCCAATTCCCAATTCCCAATTCCCAATTCCCAATTTCCAATTCCCAATTCCCAATTCTCAATTAATGTTAGTTATTCCACTAATTGTTTGAAAGAATGAGATTTATAGATACCAAAATCGACTTTGCGTTCAAAAAAATATTCGGTTCCAGCGACAGCAAAGACATCCTGATTAATTTTTTAAACGCCATCCTTTATGAAGGACAGCCGCTCATCGAAGACTTAGAAATAATCGACTCCCAACCAGAAAATCCAACTCTTGGGATCCAAGAGACACGCTTAGATGTCAAAGCCACAATTAACGGCGACAGAATCGCCCTCGTTGAAATTCAACTGATCAACGTGCCTTCCTTCGGGAATAGAGTTTTGTACAACGCTGCCAAAAGCTACAGCCAGCAATTAACAGGAAAAGACCGCTACGAAAGATTAAAAACAGTAATTTCTTTGAAAATTGCCGACTTTGAAATGTTTGAAAATCAGCCCGAATTTATGTCGCGGTTTGTTTTCCAAGAAAAAGAACACCAGTTTGAGTGTCCAGATACTGAAATAGAATTAGTATTTATCGAACTGCCAAAATTTAGCAAGGAATTAGCAGAATTAGAAACAACCGCCGACCAATGGATCTACTTTATCAAAAACACCAGGACTCTGGAGACAGTACCAGAAACACTGAGTGCAGTTCCCGAGATTCAGAAAGCTTTTAGAATTGCCAGGGAAGACAACTTCACTCAGGAAGAATTAAAGGAATTGGAGAAGCAAGAACTGTGGATTCAAGACCAGCAGATTGCCATAGAGATAGCAAGAGAACAGGTGACAAAAACCGCTCAACTCTCGTTAATATTGCGTCAGCTAGTGCGGCGTTTAGGCACTATACAACCAGAAACAGAAAACAGCATCCGTAAATTAAGCGTACAGGAATTAGAAAACTTAGGAGAGGCTGTGCTGGATTTCAAACATCAGTCTGATTTAACAGTATGGTTGCAGGCTAATGCGATATAGAATAACCTTCTATAACCGGAATTGGGTCACTCAATATTTACCTTATGAAAATTAGAAAAAAAAATTGGAAATACGTTTTTTTGCTGGGTCCCCTCCTCATCGCAGCGGGGGTAACAGCAGCACTTGTATCCGGAGTATGGGAACCCCTGACAGTCGGTTTAGTTATTGCCGGAACAGTGACGATCGCACTTTGGCTGCTATATTTGAGTTACGAACAAAGCTTTTGGGGGAAGCGTTCCACTCAAGCCAGCACCAACGCCCTGATTGCTACCCTCGCCGTCTTTGTGATTCTCGGAGTAATTAACTTCATAGCAGTTCGTTATCCCGTCCGCATCGACTTAACCGAAAGCCAACAATTTACCCTCGCCCCGCAGACTCAACAAATACTGCGAAATTTGCAACAAACAGTCAAAGTTTGGGTGTTTGACCCTACCCAAAATCCCCAAATCAAAGAATTGCTGCAAAGCTACAAACGCGAGGGAGGCGAAAAGTTCCAATTTGAGTTTGTTGACCCGCTAGCCCAACCGGGAAAAGCGCGGGAATTTAGCATTACCAGCATCGGAGAAGTTTACCTGCAATCCGGTGACAAAAAACAGGTGCTGCAAAAAGGCGGGACTGCTTTTGGTAGCGACCCGAATCAAGGTCTTTCAGAGATAAAACTTACCAATGGCTTAGAAGAAATTCTTAGTACTCGCGTTGCTACAGTTTACTTTTTGCAAGGGAAAGGAGCCCGCCCGCTAAAGGAAGGTCAAGGCGGAATTCAGCAAGCTGAAAAAGCTCTCAAAGATAAATACTACAACGTCCAAACACTGAATTTGACCGAACGCAAAGTAGTGCCAGAAGATGCAGATGCTTTAATCGTTCCCGGGTTGGAAAAACCGTTTTCCGATACAGAAATTAAAGCACTAAAAGCTTATCTCGATAGCGGCGGCAGTTTATTTTTAATGGTAGACCCGGCAATTGATACGGGATTGGACAAAATGCTGCAAGAATGGGGCGTAAAACTAGATGCCCGTTTGGCTATCGATGCTTCGGGCACTGGTCAAAGATTTGGACTCGGCCCCACGGTTCCCACAGTCAGGCGCTACGGCGAACATCCGATTACTCAAAGTTTTGGCAGCGGTATTTCATTTTATCCGTTTGCGCGTGCTTTGGAAACCTCGCCAGTAGAAGGGATAGAGGAAAAACCGCTGATTTGGACGAGTGAGGAAAGTTGGGCCGAAAGCGATTTGACGACGCGGAAATTGGAGTTCGATCAGAAGACCGATCGACAAGGTCCGCTATTATTAGGTGTAGCTTTAGTTCGATCGGCCACTGACAGCACTCCCTTAAAGCCCTCACCTCCACCAACACCAACAGGGGCCACGCCTTCACCCCAAGCATCGCCGACAACATCGCCATCGCCGACAACTTCACCATCGCCGACAACATCACCATCGCCGACAACATCGCCATCGCCGACAACTTCACCATCGCCGACAACATCGCCATCGCCGACAACTTCACCATCGCCGACAACTTCACCATCGCCGACAACTTCGCCATCGCCGACAACATCACCATCGCCGACAACATCACCATCGCCGACAACTTCGCCATCGCCGACAACATCACCATCGCCGACAACTTCACCATCGCCGACAACTTCGCCAACAGCTTCCCCAATTAGCTATTCGGTGATTGTCTCGCAAGAAGCTACGCCTCCAGCATTACCGACGACTTCGCCAACACCCACACCGACACCAACAGCATCTCCCACAGCATCTCCCACACCGACACCCACAGCATCTCCCACAGCATCTCCCACACCGACACCAACAGCATCTCCCACAGCATCTCCCACACCGACACCAACAGCATCTCCCACAGCATCTCCCACACCGACACCCAGTCCAAAATCAACTCCTTCTGCGCCTTCAACTCCTAGAAAAACATCGCGAATGGTAGTAATTGGCACATCTCAATTTGTGACTAACGGTTGGTTTGACCAACAACTCAATAGCGACGTGTTTCTCAATTCAGTCAGTTGGCTGAGTAAACCAGACCAGCAAAGCTTTTCTATCAGTCCGAAAAAAGCTACCAATCGCCGCATTAACATGACGCCCATCCAAGTAGGATTGCTGGTTTTAGCTTGGCTAATTTGGCCTTTACTCGGACTGGGAATTGGCGGCGCTATCTGGTGGAAGAGAAGATAAGTTAGTTGACTGTTGACTGTTGTCTGTTGTCAGTTGACTGTTGACTGTTGTCTGTTGTCAGTTGACTGTTGACTGTTGTCTGTTGTTATTAATAACAGACTCCCCAATTCCCAATGCCCAATTCCCAATGCCCAATTCCCAATGCCCAATTCCCAATGCCCAATTCTCAGTTATTATGAAATTGCAGAAAAATACATTAGTATTGATAGCCGTCGCGTTGAGCATGACTGGGTTGGTTGCTTTGTTCGAGATGCAAATCTCTCCGAAACAGGAAGCTGCTAAGGAAGAAAAACAGAAAATTTTTGCTTTTAACTCCGATCGCGTACAATTCTTTACAGTCAAAACTCCCGAAAAGATATTGACTTTTGAGCGAGTTTATGCTACAAAAGGAGGCAAGTCGATCTGGGAAATGAAATTGCCAGTGCAAGCACAGGCAAGTCAGGCATCGGTGGATTTTTTGCTAGACAGACTGGCAACAGGAAAGAGCGATCGCACGATTAATATTACTGCTGCTAAACTGCCAGAATACGGTCTCGACCAACCCCAAGCTACAGTCACAGTAAAACTGGACAACCAGGAAACTCACCGCCTAGTTTTAGGCAAAACAGACTTTAGCGGCCGCTTCTTGTACGCTCAAGCCAATCCGCCGTCCGCCTCCTCTCAAAATTCAGCCCAAAATTTGCCCGTGCTGCTAGTGCCATTTGACTTTAAAAATGCCGTCCAGCGACCTTTGTCAGAGTGGAAAAAAGCAGAAGCACCCAAAACAGACAAACCGCAAAAACCCTCTCCGACCCCAAGTCCTGAGAATAAATAGATGCCCAGTCGCTCCTCGATGTTGCACCATTCTCAATAAGCCTTTTATGAACAGGCTTCCCTAGCCTGTTCCACAAACAGTGAATTTTATTGTGGAACAGGCTAGGGAAGCCTGTTGCTGACAATGGTGCGCTCTGGGATAAAATTTAAAGAACAAATCCCAAAACCTGTTAAATCCAACATTCCGCACCTAAAATACAGAAAAGTCTAAACTTAAACTGTATTTAAGTAGCGTGCATTACCCCCAGGAAAGGGCGAATATGTTTCAGACAGCACTCAACCAAGGTACGACAGCAACGGATACAACGCTTGACGTTGAACTCCGCAAGGTCTTCAAGGTATTTAACGGCGAAACCGCAGTCCGCGCAGTAGACCTCAGCATTCGCCAAGGAGAATTTTTTAGCATTCTCGGGCCTAGCGGCTGCGGCAAGACTACGACCCTGCGGTTAATCGCTGGGTTCGAGACTCCCTCGGCGGGCGAATTGATGATTCGCGGCCAGTCGATGACCAACACTCCAGCTTACCGCCGTCCGGTAAATACTGTGTTTCAAAGCTATGCTTTGTTCGGACACATGAATGTCTGGGACAATATCGCTTTTGGATTGCGGATAAAAAAGCTGGGGAAAGCGGAAATTGAAGAACGGGTACGGGAAGTTTTGCAATTGGTGAAAATGGAATCTTTCGCCAACAGGTATCCCGGTCAAATGTCGGGCGGTCAGCAGCAGCGGGTGGCTTTGGCGAGAGCTCTGGTAAATCGACCGGCGGTTCTGCTGCTGGACGAGCCCCTAGGTGCTCTGGATTTGAAGTTGCGGAAGCAGATGCAGTTGGAACTGTCGAATTTGCATCAAGAATTGGGCTTGACTTTTGTGATGGTGACTCACGACCAAGAAGAGGCGATGAGTCTGTCTGACCGGATTGCTGTGATGCACGAGGGCAGGATTGAGCAAATTGGCTCTCCTGAAGAAATTTATGAGTGCCCGCAGACGGCTTTTGTGGCGGATTTTATTGGGGATACGAATTTGTTTGCGGGTACGGTAGAATCGATCGACCGATCGACTATCACAGTTCGCACATCAGCCAATCTGACAATAATCGTTCAGCAGTCGGATATGTGGAGTGGTGTCACAGGCGACTCTGTTGTGGTCAGCGTCCGGCCGGAAAAAGTATATTTGAATCTTTACCAGCCGGAAGTGTCCGTCAACTGTTTTGAAGGGCGGCTCAAAAATACTATGTACATGGGCACGCACGTTCATTACTTGGTGGAGTTGGCGTCGGGCGATAAAATTACAGTGCGCCAGCCAAATACCGGTGGCTCTTTCCCAGATCCGCACACGCCGATTTACGCTTACTGGGGAACTAATGATTGTCTCGCTTTGACCGATCGAGGATAATTACCGAAAGAAGTTCGGCAACAAAGACGCGATCGAGATTTAACGGATGTCACGGAGGTCGGGAAGTTCGGCAACCAGCAGTGTACGGGATTAAACGGATTTAACGGATGGATGTTGCAGGGAAGTTCGGCAACGAGCAGTGTACGGGATTTAACGGATTTAATCGAATTTCCCAATCCCCAATTCCCCAATCTAAAATCTAAAATCTAAAATCGAATTTCCCAATCCCCAATTCCCCAATCTAAAATCTAAAATCTAAAATCTAAAATCGAACTGTGCCTCCGACTAACTTACCAATTTCCAGGATTTTCCCGGCTAATTCTACACGCCGTCAGTTCCTAAAAAATTCGGCGGCGACAATTTCCGGGTTAGCTGTTTCGAGTTGCGGCTGGCGACTGGCAGACGTACAATCTGCTCCTGTCGTCAAAAGTTCAGCCGACCAACTTTACATCTATACTTGGGCAGGCTATACCGATAACGCTTTGCTCAATCGCTTTGCCGAAAAAACCGGCATTCGCGTAGTGGCCGACGTGTTTAGCTCCAACGAAGAGATGCTGGCGAGACTTCAAGCCGGTGGCGCCCGCGCCTACAGCATCATTTACCCGTCTGACTACATGGTGGTTCAAATGACGGAACTGGGGCTGTTGAGCCCATTAGACCATTCGAGTTTGGGCGGGATCGATCGGCTCAAAAAACAGTTCCAAAACCCTGTGTATGACCCAGGAAACCGCTACAGCGTGCCTTTGAGTTGGGGAACCACAGGCTTGATTTACAACACCGAACAACTCAAAGAAGCTCCTGAAGATTGGAGTTATTTGTGGGAGCACAAACAGGAGTTAGCAAAGCGAATGACGCTGGCGAGTGATGTTCGAGAAGTCATGGGCGCTGCGTTGCGGATGCTGGGCTATTCTCTGAATTCTACGAACCAAGAGCAAGTAAAACAAGCTTACGAAAAGTTGGTGGAACTCAAACCGGCGATCGCATCTTTTACTACAGATGCTTGGCGGCCTCAAATGCTGACCGGGGATTTGAAGCTAGCTATGTGTTATTCTTCTGATGCTAATGAAGTAATTTCAGATAACGATAAATTGAAGTATGTCGTCCCCAAAAGCGGTTCTTCTCTGTGGACTGACACTTTAGTAATTCCTAAAGGTGCTCCCAATCCCGAAGCAGCTTATAAATGGATTAACTTTCTGCTGCAGCCCGATGTTGCTGCTTCTTTAGTAGAGCGGCTCAGTTTTTCAACTCCTTCGGAAGATGCTTTTAGTTTGTTGACGCCGGAACTCCGCGAAAATGAGCTTCTTTTCCCTTCGGAAGCTGTTTTGAAAAATTGCGAAGGTGTCGCTCCGGTAGGGAAATTTATGGAAGTGTACGATCGCTATTGGACTAAATTAACCAGCGGCTAATCATCAAACCTAGGGCGGGTTTTACACCCAATCTCTGATTCTTACCCAATATTTACATCAACCCGCCCCCGTCGGGCCGCTCGCCCACTATATCCGTATTATATCCGCGTTAATCAGCGGTTAAAAACTCAAAAAAATTGATGATATATGGCTGTTTCAACTAGAACTCCCCCTCCTCTGCCTCCCAATTCTTCCTTGAAGGCTGAAACTGTTTCCCCGTGGTCAGCGTGGACAGGTCCGCTGGCATTGCTCGGCCCTTCTGGCTTGTTGCTGCTTTTATTATTAGTCATACCAACTCTGGTGATTTTTCAGCTTAGTTTGGTTCCCAATATTAAGCCGGGAGATTTGGTGAATCCTTCGGGAATTGGCAATTACCTGCGAGTGTTTGAGCCGCTGAATTTACAGGTGATGGGTCGATCGCTTTTTTTCGCAACGGGGACTACCATTCTGTGTTTGCTGCTGGGATTTCCCGTCGCTTACTGGATCGCCCTCAATGTCTCGAAAAAGTGGCGGAATTTAACTTTGTTAGGCTTTGTGTTGCCGCTGTGGACTTCTTCGCTGTTGCGATCGTATGCTTGGATTACAATTCTGCGTCCTACAGGGGTTCTCAACTCGCTGCTGGCAATTCTAGGCATTCCTCCTATGGAATTGCTTAATCAAAGTTCCGCAGTTTTAATCGGCATGGCTTACAGTTATTTGCCTTATATCGTGACAATTCTTTACGCTTCTTTGGAAAAGTTAGACCGCAGGTTGCTAGAAGCATCTCAGGATTTGGGCGCCAATCCAGTGGAAACTTTCTGGAAAGTGACAGTACCTCAGACGATGCCGGGAATTGCTGCGGGTTCTTTGCTGGTATTTATTAGCTGTTTGGGCGATTTTGTCGATCCGGAGTTGCTCGGTGGAGCTTCGAGTATGACGGCGGCTCGTTTGATTTACAATCAATTTTTGGGGGCGACTCAAAATTGGGGGCTGGGTTCGGCTCTGAGTATGGTATTAATCTTTGCAGTGAGTATCGGAATTGCCCTTTTGCTCAAATATGGCGATCGTAATGCAATTTAGGAGGAAGAAGGAAGAAGGAAGAAGGAAGAAGGAAGAAGGAAGAAAACAATCCTAACCAATTACCAATTACCCATTACCAATTACCGATTACCGAGACATGGAAAATACTGCAGAAAATCCACAGGAGGAAATACAAGCCGATATGTACTTAAAACCTAAATTTAAGATTTCTTGGCAGGTGATATTTGCCGTTGTGATGTTTTTTTATATGTACCTGCCCATCCTCGTACTCACCTTTTACAGCTTTAACAAATCGCGTTTTAGCGCCGGTTGGGAAGGATTTACTTTAGATTGGTACGTTAAATTATTTAGCGATACGCGGATTTTAATTGCCCTGAGAAACAGTTTAACAGTCGCTGTTTGTGCAGTTGCAATCTCGGCTGTACTCGGCACTTTGATGGCCGTTGGTTTAGCCCGCTACCGCTTTCCTGGCAAGAGTTTATATCAGGGAATTTCCTACTTGCCGATTATTATTCCAGATATTGCGACCGCAGTTGCTACTCTGGTATTTTTAGCGGCGCTAGCTATTCCTCTGAGTTTGTGGACAATAGTCGCCGCTCACGTTGTGTTTTGTCTGGCTTACATCGCTCTAGCTGTTTCTACTAGATTGGCAGATTTAAACCCGTATTTAGAAGAGGCTGCCTTGGATTTAGGTGCAACGCCTGTTGAGGCTTTTATTCAGGTTTTGCTCCCTCAATTAATACCCGGAATAGTTTCCGGTTGTCTGCTGTCTTTTGTCCTCAGCATGGACGATTTTTTGATTGCGAGTTTTACAGCAGGTAGCGGGACTACAACTCTACCGATGGAAATTTTTAGCCGGATTCGGACTGGGGTAAAACCTGATATTAATGCTCTGAGCGTGCTGTTGATCATAGGTTCGGGAGGATTGGCGTTTTTAGCGGAATATTTGCGCGGCCGGGGCGAGCAAAAACGGGCTCATTAGTCATTAGTCATTGGTCATTGGTTATTAGTCATTAGTCATTGGTTATTAGTCACCAAAAAACCCGGTTTCTTTGAGAAACCGGGTTTCTGAAGCGGTAAGATGCGCCATAAGCGCCCTATAGAGCTTCTGCGTCAAGGACTCATATCATGTCCGGTCGAGGGACCGCGATTTTTGTAGGGGCCCGTGAGCCAACAATATCGGCCAATAATTGACTATCTCAAAAACCCGCCCCGACCCGGATATTAGGGTTAATCGTGAGGACATGATATCAATTGCTGCTACTTGGCTGGTAATTTCACTTTAGTAGCCAAACCTAGTGCTTCCAAAACTTGAATTGTCATCCAAGTGAAGTCAATTTCCCACCATTTCATACCGTGACGCGCAGAGTATTGATAAGCATGGTGGTTGTTGTGCCAGCCTTCGCCATAAGTCAAAGCAGCAACCCACCAACAGTTAGTAGAACTATCTTCCGTTTCGTAAGTGCGGTAGCCAAATTTGTGAGTGGCGCTATTTACAAACCAGGTGCAGTGATACACGAAAACTAAGCGGACAAAAATTACCCAAACTACAAAAGACCAGCCTGCTGCTAAGTAGAGCAAGACGCCAAAAGCGATTTGAATGGGGAGAAAGTAGTTTTGCAAAAATTGGTAAAACGGGTCGCTAGAAAGGTCTTTTGTGCAACGGGGAATTTCATCGTGGGCGGGGCCTTTATAAAGCATCCAACCCAGGTGACTCCACCAAAAACCCTTCTGGGCATTGTGAGGATCGAGGGCGCTTTCGTCCGAGTGGGTGTGGTGCAAGCGGTGCAGGCCAACCCAATGAATAATTCCTCCTTGACACGCAAGCGCTCCGCAAAAAGCTAGGAAATATTCGACGAATTTTGGTGTCTGAAAACTGCGGTGGGTGAGCAGGCGGTGCCATCCGAGAGTTATTCCCAAACCGCCTGTTACCCAGTGCATGAATACAGTTAAACCCACTGCTGTCCAATTGAAGTTACTCGGAAGCAGGGCGAACAAAGCGCCGATGTGAACTCCTGCTAAACTAATAATGTGTGCCCAATTGTACTGGAGTTTGTTTTGCGTTGCAATTGTCATTCTATTTTTGATTTCTGATTAGATGCCGAGCTAGATTCACGTACAAGAGTTTGGGGTGAGGTAGTGAAGTATTTTGCTGCACTCTTGCCCAAACTAATAAATAATGAATGATAGATTTTGGATTAGGATGGAAAAAAAATTACCGTTTGGTCTTGACAATAAAAAAGTTGGCTGCTAAACAAAATTTTTTCTTCCCAAATCTATTATAACTGATTATTGTTTTGGTTGGGTCGATCGCACCAGAGGATGCGAGCTGACTTCAACCCAACCTATATCGATCGCAAAAACAGGGTTAGGCATTGGTCACGAGCCATTAGTCCAGAACTGATGACCGACAACCAATGACTAATTGCCGATCGCTATTTTTCTGCTAATTTCACTTTGGTTGCCAAACCCAGCGATTGCAGCAATTGAATTGTCATCCAGGTGAAGTCGATTTCCCACCATTGGAGACCGTGGCGAGCCGAGTATTGAAAGGCGTGGTGGTTGTTGTGCCAGCCTTCGCCGTAGGTGAGCAGAGCCACCCACCAACAGTTCGTCGAGCGATCGCCCGACTCGTAGGTGCGGTAGCCGAATTTGTGGGTAGCGCTGTTCACCAGCCAAGTGCAGTGGAACACCACCACGATCCGCATAAACACACCCCAAACCACGAAAGACCAGCCGCCTAATAAATAAAGCAACACACCGAAGACAACTTGGATGGGGATAAAATATGCTTGGAGAAACTTGTATACTGGGTCGTCGCCGATGTCTTTGGTAAAGCGGGGAATTTCAACTCTGATCGGCAGATCCGAGAGCATCCAACCCATGTGGCTCCACCAGAAGCCTTGATTGGAATCGTGGGGATCTGTTCCGGTGTCAGAATGTATGTGGTGTAACCGATGCATTCCCACCCAGTCGATCGGGCCACCTTCACAGGAAAGGGTACCGCAAATAACTAGAAAATACTCTAGCCATTTCGGTGTTTGAAAACTGCGGTGCGTGACGAGGCGGTGAAATCCGAGAGTAATTCCTAAACCACCTGTTACCCAATGCAGGAATAGTGCTAGCCCGACCGCAGACCAGCTAAAATTACCCGGCAGCAAAGCAAATAAAGCACCGATGTGCAGAAAGGCCATAAAGCCTATGACAGGCCAATCAGGAGAAGTTTTTTTGGAAGTTGCAATCGTCATGAATATATTATGTTTACAAACTAGGGGCCGCATCTACGCCATAATGAACAGCGCGCACGCCAAGGGTGAGCGAGGTATAGATGAATAGCGTTTCACGGCTACAGGAAGCAGAACAGGCACTCTTTCAGATTTTTTCTGGTATTGACGCGACAGTCAAGCAAAATCTTCAACGAGTCTTAAAAGCTTTTCGCAGCCACCGGGTTGGAGTCCACCATTTTGCAGGGGTTACGGGTTACGGCCACGACGATTTGGGTCGGGAGACTTTGGACGGGGTGTTTGCAGAAGTGGTAGGGGCAGAGGCGGCGGCTGTCCGGGTACAGTTTGTTTCGGGTACTCACGCGATCGCCTGTGCTCTTTTTGGCATCCTGCGTCCTGGTGATGAAATGTTGGCAGTGGCTGGTTCTCCCTACGATACTTTAGAAGAAGTGATCGGCTTGCGCGGGCAAGGTCAAGGTTCACTGCTTGATTTTGGCATTAGTTACCGTGAGTTGCCTCTGACTCGTCAAGGAAGTGTGGATTGGCAGGCATTGAGCTCTACTATTTCCCCAAAGACTCGCCTGGTTTTTATCCAGCGCTCTTGCGGCTATTCTTGGCGGTCGAGTTTGTCTATTTCTGAGATTGAAAAAATCGTCGCCATAGTCAAACATCAGAATCCTAGCACAATTTGCTTTGTTGATAATTGTTACGGGGAGTTTGTTGAAAATTGTGAACCTACTGCTGTCGGTGCGGATCTGATGGCTGGTTCTTTGATCAAAAATCCGGGGGGTACGATCGTCCCTGCAGGAGGTTACGTCGCCGGCAGGGCGGATCTGGTAGAGGCGGCAGCTTGTCGCTTGACGGCGCCGGGAATCGGCAGCAGCGGCGGCGCAACTTTTGATTTGAATCGGTTGCTGTTTCAGGGTTTGTTTATGGCTCCCGGTGTTGTGGGGGAGGCGAAGAAGGGAAATCATTTGACCGCTTATGTTTTTTATAAGTTGGGTTATCGGGTGAATCCTATTCCTTTGGCGAGGCGCAGAGATGTGATTCAGGCGATCGAATTCAATTCGGCCCAGAAGTTAATTGCTTTTTGTCGCGCGGTTCAGCAAAATTCCCCCGTCGGTTCCTATTTAGATCCGGTGCCCGCTCCCATGCCGGGGTACGAGAGTCAGTTGGTGATGGCTGGGGGTACTTTTATTGATGGGAGTACGTCGGAGTTTTCGGCTGATGGGCCTCTGCGTCCTCCTTACGTGGCTTTTTGTCAGGGGGGGAGTCATTGGACTCATGTATCGATCGCTCTGGAAGCTGCGATCGATGCTGTGGGCCCAGCAAATAAGTTGTAGGGGCGGTGCCTCTTGGGAGTGGAGAGGGGTTGATTAACGGTTCCCTGTCCCCCCCTGAGTTTTGAATTAAATAGTAGATTTTGTGCAAGAAGCTAAGTTTGTGATTTTTAACCGCAGATGCACGCAGATTGACGCTGATGTTGGATTTCCAGATTGTGTAGGTTGGGTGCGAAAGCAAAACCCAACAACTACAAAACTCTCAAGCTGTTTCTTCAAGTTTGCGCTGCCGCATTAGGAGAAATAAAGGCAAACCCAGGGAAACACCCACCAGTAAGTTACTGACAATATAAATCCACAAGTTTTTCATTTTGAGACGCGAACCTTCGCTAAATACAAAAGTCCCAAAAACTAGGGATGACACTATTACATCCATGCCGAAAAAACCGGAAATTTGATTGGCAAACAACTCACGGAAGAAAGCGTTAATATTCAACCCTTCTTCTAAAAGAAAGGGGACAAACTGGGAGTAGGGCAAAGCAGTGCCTAGAATACATAAAATTAAGTAGGCAATTTTCAACATTTTTCAACCTCCACTTTGTTAATAGAAAACCCTTGTATTTGCGAGTTTACTCAGCATTGCTGAGTGCTTGAATATCGCTTTGCATAATTATGCTCACATGGCGCGAAATCTTGTCGATTTCCCAATCCCACCACCTAATTTCTAAGAGTTCTGCAACTTCAGCATCGCTAAAACGCTGTTTGATTGGATGGGCGGGGTTTCCACCCACAACGGTGTAAGGGGGAATGTCTTTTACTACAACGGATTTGGCGGCTATGACGGCACCGTCGCCGACTTTGACTCCGGGCATAATCAGGGATTCATAGCCGATCCAAACATCATTGCCAATGACGGTATCGCCTTTACTGGGCAGTTCCATTAATAAATTCATGGCTGTTTCCCAACCATTTCCAAAAATAGGAAAAGGATAAGTTGAAATCCCGTCTAGTTTGTGATTGGCACCGTTCATAATGAATTTTACGTTGGTCGCGATCGCACAAAATTTACCAATAATTAATCGCTCGTTTCCGTAGTTATAAAGTACATTTTTTTCAAAGTTTTCTGGATTTATTGGATCGTCGTAATATGAGTAATCGCCGACGATAATGTTGGGGGATTTAATAAAGTTTTTGAGGAAGCATACGCGCCGCTGATCGACCATCGGATAAGGTCGGTTTGGATCGGGCCCAATTTCTCTCATCAGTTTCTATCCTTATTCGTTAAGCTGCTGGATCGCTCTACTGTTAATTCGAGTTAAGTTTGCTTATGCTTCATTAACATAGAGTAGTAGAGTTTGTCAAGGGGCGGGCGAGAAATTTTGGATCGATCGCCCTGCAAGAAATGAGACAAAATGGTAAAAGCCAACATCCATCCGCGTTCCGAAGCGGTTACAAATCCCAAATTAATATCAAAGAAGCGATCGCAGTGAGATAATTTATGAGAGTACGAACCTACGAAATCGGTGATACCCAACAAATTGTAAAACTGTTTTACGACACCATACACGAAGTAAACATCCGCGATTACACACAAGCACAAGTAGATGCTTGGGCGCCAGCAGATATGGATATCGAAAGTTGGACTAAAAGTTTAAGCAGTAAATTTACTTTCGTAGCAGAAGAGGGTGAGAAAATTGCAGGTTTTGGGGAATTAGAAGCAAGCGGCCATATCGATTGCTTTTACTGTCATCAAGATTTTCAAAGGCAAGGAGTCGGCAGGCTAATTTTAAAACAAATTGAGTCAAAAGCCCAAGACTTAGGAATTAACAAGTTATTTACCGAAGCCAGCATTACAGCTCGACCTTTTTTTGAAAGCCAGGGATTTATTGTGATTAGAAAACAAGAAGTAGAATGCAGAGGACAAAAACTCATCAACTTTGCCATGGAAAAAAATATATAAACAACGATTTGTGTAAAATTAGATCGAAGAGTTTTACGGAGGAGTTGCGATGGTGACGGAAGCTACAAATGTTGTGGGCGGAAAATTAGAGACTTGCTGCACGTCGCCGATGACGGGCTATTATCGAGACGGCAAATGCAATACAGGTGGTGGCGACTTTGGGGCTCACACTGTTTGTGCTCAACTGACAGAAGAGTTTTTGCAATTCACTAAATCGAAGGGAAATGATTTGAGCACTCCGGTTCCCGAATTTAACTTTCCCGGTTTGAAACCTGGGGATTGCTGGTGTTTGTGCGCCTCTCGCTGGAAGGAAGCAATGGATGCCGGAGTGGCGCCGCCTGTGGTTTTGGCTGCGACTCACGCCTTGACTTTGGAATACGTTTCTTTGGATGAATTGAAGCAGCACGCTGCTGATTTGTAGGAGGATATTGGTGTGCGATCGCTTTTAGTCAATAAGGGCGATCGTGTTTTTCTGATGAATACCAAATTTATCAAGAGTAACTGAAATATTTAAGTGCGATCGGACGGCATTCTAAAGTTTTATGGTTTAGTTTGTGGTTTCCACTTACAGATAGACTCTGGTTTGAGAGGGCAAGTTTTGGGAGCGATCGGATTTCCGCTGAGGGGAATCTCCCTCAGTTTAGTCAAAGATTCGAGCGGTTTGATGTCGCTGATTTTATTGTTGTCGAGGACGAGCAGAGTCAGGTTAGTCAAGGATGCTAGCGGTTTGATGTCGCTGATAGAATTGTTGTCAAGGTAGAGCCAATCCAGGTTAGTCAAGGATGCTAGCGGTTTGATGTCGCTGATAGAATTGTTGTCAAGGTAGAGCCAAGTCAGGTTAGTCAAGGATTCTAGCGGTTTGATGTCGCTGATTTGATTGTTGTCGAGGAAGAGCTCCGTCAGGTTAGTCAAGGATTCTAGCGGTTTGATGTCGCTGATTTTATTGTTGTCGAGGAAGAGCCAATCCAGGTTAGTCAAGGATTCTAGCGGTTTGATGTCGCTGATTTGATTGTTATCGAGGACGAGCCAAGTCAGGTTAGTCAAGGATGCTAGCGGTTTGATGTCGCTGATTTGATTGTTGGTGAGGAGGAGCACAGTCAGGTTAGTCAAGGATTCTAGCGGTTTGATGTCGCTGATAGAATTGTGGGTGAGGAAGAGCTCCGTCAGGTTAGTCAAGGATTCTAGCGGTTTGATGTCGCTGATAGAATTGTGGGTGAGGAAGAGCTCCGTCAGGTTAGTCAAGGATTCTAGCGGTTTGATGTCGCTGATAGAATTGTGGGTGAGGAAGAGCTCCGTCAGATTAGTCAAGGATTCTAGCGGTTTGATGTCGCTGATTTGATTGTTTTCGAGTGAGATCTCCGTCAGGTTAGTCAAGGATTCTAGCGGTTTGATGTCGCTGATTTGATTGTTTTCGAGTGAGATCTCCGGAGACTCGAAAGTGTCTGATTAGCCGCATCGCACTCAGTAGTCCCTGCTTTCTTCAACAGCATTTCAACAGTATGTTTAGCTTCAGGACTCAAATCAGCTTTTTGGCGACACCAATCAGCAAATGTTCGTCTCATGTTTCCCGATCGTACTTCTGCTGCTTTCGCCGACACTCCATTTCCCGATAATGCTAGGATCGCACAACAAGTAAGTGCGATCGACTTTTGTAACTTCATGTGTTTCTGTGCAACTATAAGTGTCATAATCTTGTACCTCTAATTTCCTAAACGGTAAAGTTTTATGGTTTAGGTAGTGGTTCCCACTTACAGATAGACTCTGGTTTGAGAGGGCAAGTTTTGGAAGCGATCGGATTTCCGCTGAGGTAGAGCTCCGTCAGTTTAGTCAAAGATTCGAGCGGTTTGATGTCGCTGATAGAATTGTTGTCGAGGACGAGCCCAGTCAGGTTAGTCAAGGATTGTAGCGGTTTGATGTCGCTGATAGAATTGTTGGCGAGGAGGATCGCAGTCAGGTTAGTCAAAGATTGTAGCGGTTTGATGTCGCTGATAGAATTGTTGTCGAGGTCGAGCAGTGTCAGGTTAGTCAAGGATTCTAGCGGTTTGATGTCGCTGATTTGATTGTCGCTAAGGCCGATCCCAGTCAGGTTAGTCAAGGATTCTAGTGGTTTGATGTTGCTGATTTGATTGTTGGCGAGAAAGAGAAAAGTCAGGTTAGTTAAGGATTGTAGCGGTTTGATGTCGCTGATGTTATTGTTTCGGAGGTCGAGTTCTGTGAGACTCGAAAGTTTCTGATTAGCCGCATCGCACTCAGTAGTCTCAGCTCGCTCCAACAGCACCTCAACAGTACGTTTAGCTTCAGGACTCAAATCAGCTTTTTGGCGACACCAATCGGCAAATGTTCGTCTACTGTTTCCCCGCTGCGTTTCTGCTGCCTTCGCAGACAGTCCATTTGCAGATAATGCTAGAATCGCACAACAAGTAAGTGCGATCGACTTTGGTAAATTCATGTGTTTCTGTGCAACTATAAGTGTCATAATCTTTTACCTCTAATTTTCCCAACAGTAAAGTTTGAGCATTTAATTCGAGAATGCCCAATCACAGATAGAGTCTGGCTTTAGGGGGCAAGTTTTGGGAGCGATGGGATTCCCCCTGAGGCGGATCACTGTCAGATTAGTCAAAGATTCTAGCGGTTTGATGTCGCTGATTTGATTGTCGCCAATGCCGAGCTCCGTCAGGTTAGTCAAGGATTGTAGCGGTTTGATATTGCTGATTTGATTGTTTGCGAGGACGAGACAAGTCAGGTTAGTCAAGGATTCTAGCGGTTTGATGTCGCTGATTTTATTGTTGTCGAGAACCAGCAAATTCAGGTTAGTCAAGGATTCTAGTGGTTTGATATCGCTGATTTGATTGTTTCCGAGGACGAGCCAATTCAGGTTAGTCAAGGATTCTAGCGGTTTGATGTCGCTGATTTGATTGTTGGCGAGCGCGAGCTCCGTCAGGTTAGTCAAGGATTCTAGCGGTTTGATGTTGCTGATTTGATTGTTGTCGAGAACCAGCACAGTCAGGTTAGTCAAGGATTCTAGTAGTTTGATGTCGCTGATTTGATTGCCGCCGAGCTTGATATCAGTCAGTTTAGTCAAAGATTCTAGCGGTTTGATGTCGCTGATTTGATTTTCATTGAGCCAGAGCTGTGTCAGTTTAGTCAAGGATTCTAGCGGTTTGATGTCGCTGATTTGATTTTCATTGAGCCAGAGCTGTGTCAGGTTAGTCAAGGATTGCAAAGGTTTGACGTCGCCCAGATGATTATTGTTGAGGTCTAGCTGTGTCAGGTTAGTCAAGGATTGCAAAGGTTTGATGTCGCCCAGATAATTATTGTTGAGGTCTAGCTGTGTCAGGTTAGTTAAGGATTCTAGCGGTTTGATGTCGCTGATTTTATTGTCACTAAGGGCGAGCCGAGTCAAGTTAGTCAAGGATTCTAGCGGTTTGATGTCGCTGATTTGATTTTTTTTGAGGGCGATCTCCGTCAGGTTAGTCAAAGATTCTAGCGGTTTGATGTCGCCCAGATGATTGTTGTCGAGGACGAGTCCCCTGAGAGTCGAAAGTTTCTGATTAGCCGCATCGCACTCAGTAGTTTCAGCTTTCTCCAAAAGCACCTCAACAGTATGTTTAGCTTCAGGACTCAAAGAATCTTTTTCACGACACCAATCGGCAAATGTTCGTCTCATGTTTCCCGATCGCACTTCTGCTGCAGCCTTGGCAGACAGTCCATTTCCAGATAATGCTAGGATCGCACAACAAGTAAGTGCGATCGACTTTTGTAACTTCATGTGTTTGTGTGCAACTATAAGTGTCATAATCCTTTACCTCTAATTTTCCCAACCGTATACAACAAAGACACTGCCTTACCGTGTCCCTGCAAAACATCTATTAAAAACTCTCTTAATCACCTCATTCAGGCAACTTATACTAATTTATAGGTGCGTCATTTTGCCTGATATTCTGTGCCGAGCTAGATATCTCCACGCTGGGCACCCTACACAACTAATTAATATCAACTTTCACCAAATCTGCCACAACTTTGTCCAATCCAGCTATCACCTTCGTCGTCCGTTCCCAATCAACCTTATCCGGTGTATCTTGCGCCGTGTGATAGTAAGGATAGCGATAGGGAGCAGTATCTGTCACCATCAGCCCTGGATAACCATGTTGCCAAAAAGACCATTGATCTGACCAACCAACACCAGGAATGCCACCCGGAATTGCTGCACCTTCCGAGGGAAATTCAGCATGGCGGCGGAAAGATGCGATCGCCTCTCTAACCACTTTACTTGAGGACGTATTGCCAATAAATCCGATAAAATTTGCCGATGTAGGATAAAAAAGGTTTAATGGTGCTGGATATTTCTGACTGTTTTTGGCATCTGAGTAATAACCAATTGTTTCTAAACTGAGCATCGAAACAATTTTTTCATTACGCTCTCTGCATCTTTTCGCATAAACCAAACTCCCCATATCAGCAGTCCAGAAAAAAGGCGGTTCCTCATTCACAAACTCAACAAAACGCACAGTTTTTTCAGGCTTTTTACCTGCAAACATTCTCGCTAAAGCCAGCACTCCCGCCGCCCCAGTTGCGTTATCATTTGCCCCGGGACTCCCCACCACAGAATCATAATGTGCCCCAATTACAACAATTTCATCTGGCTTTTTTACCCCGGGAATCTCCACTTCTATGTTATAATAAAAATTCTCATCAATTTTATATCCTTGTCGTTCAACTTTATAGCCAGCAGCTTGAAAAGATGCTTCGAGAAAGTCAGCAGCTTCTGCAAGTTTTTGATATTGTATAAAGTTGCGCTCTCCGATTTCACCAGAGAGCTTTTCCACATCGCGCTGTAAAGCATCTCGGAGCGAGATTTCCTGTGCTGTTAAAGGTGGAATTGTCCCGCTGTAGCTTTTCCCGGGCATTGCAATCATACTCAACCATATCCCACTAATCAGACTAATTAAGATTGTACTAAGGATAGCCAGTATAGTTAACGTTCCGCGATTCCCTACTTCGATCGTTCCCAAGTGCATTTGTTTTCTATCTTTTGCTATCCTTGAGTAGCAGGGTGCGTCAGTTAGCGTTATTTTTTCAATAATCCAACAGCTTTTGACTGACGCACCCTACAAGTTTAAACCTCTGGTAACTTATACTGCCCCACAATCCGCTTAGCATATTCCGGCACATGAGCCTCTAATTTCTCCGGGTAATTCCGCTTCACGTACAGATAATTGCGAGTGAAATGAGAATCAATCGAAAACCGAGCATATTCCAAACCCTTCGGCCCAATTCTCTCAATAAACACTCCCATTAACTTCGCCGCCCACATCGGCAAAGTCACCCCTTTTTCATAAGCCGGAATGCTTTGCTGAACCGCTTCTTTTCTGTTTCCCTGAGACATCACAGGCTGAGTATTTAACTGATCCGTTACCAAATCTAACATCTCTTGCCCCGTATCATTTCGCACCACAATCCACTGCCAGCCAAAAGGTGCTCCCATGTAGCCCACAACTAAATCTGCTAAAGAATTGACATAATCAAAACAGCTCAAACAAGAAGGAGCAAAAACATCTTTCAATTCCTTAGTGTTCAACCCGAAAAACGGCACTTTTTCCTCCGAACCATCTTCGTGTTTGAAGTGAACGTTAAAGTCTTGCATAAACTCGTAAGAAACCACCGTTTCAGGAGAGCGGCTAGTCGTGTCTAGAAATTTCTGCAAGCCTGCACGGCTGACATTATCGACACAGGGAGTTCCCAAAACGTAGAGCTTCTCTAAACCGAGTTTTTTCTCGACTGTTCGCAAGGCTTGAATTTGACAGCCGACGCCAATTACTAACAGCCGCTTCATCCCAGATTCTGCGATTTGTTCTAATACTGAAAGATTGGGAGAGAGAGTTGGCTTGTTGACTTTGGCAGCCAGAATTTCTTCCCGATTTCTCGCAATAATTGGCATAGGTTGAAAGCGGTCTTCCTTAGTATTTTGAACGCAAACAACGCCTTCTACAATTCCTTTTTCGAGCATTTCAATGGCAATTGTGCTGACGATTCCCGTCCACTGAGCGCCCTCGATCGGCTCTTTTTTCCGAGCCGCCATCATATTTTGACTGACTCCGAAATACCAATCATCGGGATTGTCGAGATTGCGCGATCGCCCGTGAATTTCTGCTTCCAGTTCCGCGATGTGCTGTGTTAAGAAAGCACAAGATTCCTTGACATAATGGATGTAATATGTATCGCACAAACCGCACTCGCTGCAAAGTTCTTTAGCGGGGCGGCGGCTACCCGGTTTCAGGGCTTTGGACTTTTGGTGTTTAGTAGAATCTGTTGCGGTCATCTAAATTACTTATTTTATGCAGATATGGCTTTTGTTAGGATATCACAGCAATTCCAATTATTAAGTAGTCGCTCTAATTAAACGTAAAACTTTGTTTGGTATTCAGAAATCCGTCAGGGCGAGATCTCTTGGCACTGCCCCTATAGAAACCGGGTTTCTAGGCGTTATATTTTTGGGGATGAATATCTTTACTCTTTTAGTGCCTCTTAGCTCGGATTTTGCTTGTGTAGGAGTGAATTCTCTGCACGCGGGATTATTAGTATAGATCCGGATCGAGCGGGCGATCGCGCGAATATATTGCCAAATAAAGCTATAAAAAAATGGTAAAAATGTTTGTGGCAACAGCCGTCGCTAGCATCCTGATCAATCTCGCGATTTCGAGCTTAGGATTTGCTGCTTTAGTTCGCCCTACTCCCGCTATGAATCAAACTGTGGCGACTCTAGAAAGAATGCTCAGCGCGACAAAAAAGCCGGCGGCGCTGAATTATTCACGCCTGGGGATTGGCGGGGTTCGGTTGGGGATGTCTGTAGAAGAGGCAAAACGCAAGTTGGGCAAACCGCAGGGCGACGAAACTAAACCTGCTGGGCCTGCCATCGGCGGCAAGATTCGCACGCTAACCTACTCAGGATTGACGGTAGCAGCATGGGAGGGGAAAGTTTATTTAATTTCTACTACCAATCCCAAGTTTCTGACAATTGATGGTGTGAAGGTAGGAGATAACAGCCAAAAAGTTGTTGAAATTTACGGTTACGGGTCGCAATCTGTGCAGGCTGGAGTGAATCGGTTGACTTACAGCAATGACCAAAAGGCTTCTAATTTGATTTTGGAAATTAAGGACGATCGCGTGCAAAAAATTATTGTGGGTACGCAGCTAAACTGACATATTCAACAACAGTGCAAAAGTCCCGGTTCACCAGTTTGTAGTAAGGACTTTATTCCTTCTTTCTTAGGATTTTTAGGCTTTCTGGGAGTTGACAGAGGGATTTTTCCTGATGTACCATCCCCCGCGTCTCCTTAATCCTCATCATCATCATCCGACAATTTTGCCATTTCCTCAGCAATTAGTCTCTGAAAACCCTCTCCGCAGTGAACGTTGAGATGGATTCCAGAAAGGAAGGAACTCTGCTATAGTTTCAGCTTTTTGTCGATCGCCCCCATCTGGTAACTGAAGTTGATGGATTAATATCAAATCCGCGCTTCATCGGAATTATTCATCTCTCTGTTCTCGAACTCTGCGTTCTGGAGCGTACTCTGCGGTTTAATCATTCCAATG
>NZ_JAUBVJ010000110.1:0-22835 GCF_036702785.1 Microcoleus sp. AR_TQ3_B6
TTTGAATTACTTAGGATTTACCGGAAATCAGCAGATTAAGGATTATTGTTTGGGGTTTGATTGGATTGTAGACGACTACAACGCTGAAGAAGAAGAGTTTAAAAGACTCAACCAAGCGATCGAGGATGAAGCTGAAGAAACTGACAGACTAGCAGCAGAACGAGAGGCGATTGAAGCAGCAAAGCTAGCAGAAGAGCAAGATGCTAAAGATTGTCTATTCACTGCTCAAAGTTGGAGCCTGTAGTTAATTTGAGGGGGGCGCGCCTCCTTAAAACGCGCCAAAAAAGTCAAATTAACCAAAATAAAATCATGACAAAAGCACAAGAACGCCCTGCATTTTCAGTGTTTGGAGCAAAGCCTGCTAATGCTTTGCTGGTTCCTGAAATCCCGATGGCAGTCCGCAACAACTGCCAGATTGGCAAATGGTGCATCGGTGATACCGAGTACGGCTCCAAATGCTCAATGACTATTATCAAATTCTCCAAGTTCTTCGGAGACTTGGGTAAAACTTCTCAAGCTTTGTGGGGTCAGCTTTGGTTCATCGCGGAAAGTGGTGAACTTCCCCAAGGTGTAGTGATGGTGACTTACATCAAAACTCAGTCTCTTAACGATTTCAACCGCTTAATTATTTCGATTCAATCCAAGGGTATCGAGCCAGCTACAGGAATCTTCATCCCAACTTTTACCAAATATGTGGGCAACAACGGGCCCTACTACGCATTAACTTGGGAATGGGAAGAGCGGAAAGATTACACAACATTGGATCAAGCGGCCGCTGTACTGAATAATCCGCAAGTACGATCAAACCTGTACGACATGGAAGGAACTAGCAGAATGGTTTGCCTCGATCATTCTTCCAAAGAAGAAATCAAGGCTTTAACTCAAAATCGTCAAGCCTTGACCCCTGCTAATTAGCACTCAATTGCTCAGTAGCCGCAGGAGCATTAAAAGGGCGGAAAAAACTTACTCGCAAAAAACACCATGACCCCAAAAAATAAATACGGCGAAACACCCGAAGAACAAAAGGAAAACGATGCCATATTTGGCACCCAAGAAGAACTAGAAGCCCGAGAAGCCGAACGGCAGGAATACTTCAAGCAGATGCACGAAGAAGCAGCAGCTAAAGAAGCGGCAAAACAAGCAGCTTACGAAAAAGCAATGGCTGAGCCGATCGAAGATAGCTTGCGTCCCTTTTAATTAGCGTTTAGGCGGTTCGCTACCGCCATCAATTCCATGAAAACTATCACAATTCTTGAGCCTTTCTACGCAGATTATTTGATGAGCTGGTGCAATCGACAAACCTTAGAAAGTGAAGTATTTACTGGCCGCACAACTTGCCGGACTAAAAAATGGTGGGGGAAAGAGGCTGAATTCTATTTCAACAATTCTCATGTATTCGATCGCGAACCCATTGAAGCCGATGCTTACCTCGCATCATTGCGCGATCGGTTTGAGCCGGGAGCCGATTCAATCCTTCTCTATCGCTACGAGATTGGTGGCGAAATTGGTGAGCACTTGGACAAGCAGTGCTTTGAACCGCCAGTGACTCTGATTAATTTGGTCGATGATGTTGCCAACTTGTTCGGGCAGCGACCCACTACTCGCTTTCGTTGGGGTCGCCAAAATTACGAGTTAGAGCATGGGCAGGTAATAAGTTTCAACAGTCGGGTGCTGCACTCAGTACCCAAACTCAAATCTGCCCGTTATTCGTTGCAATTTCGGAGGATTGCACAATGACGGGATTTAAATTCATCTTTGATGATGACGATGACGAAGGCTTTGAATTAGTGGAAGAAGAAGCCGAAACTCCTACTAATTTAGAAGATGATGAAAAGGAAAAATCTTCCCAGATTACTGAAGAGGAAGTAATTTGGGAAACTGAAGAAGATTAATCAATTGCTCAGATCACCGGGAGCATTAAAAGGGGTGGCAAACTTACAATTAGTTAGGAGAAAATACAATGGTTTATGTACCGCGTGGCGATCGCCCAATTGGTCGAGATGAAGATCCAAAAGACGTGCATTCTACGGATTTGGTAGAAATTGAAGATTTTGAAACCTGCGATTCTTGTCAGGGGGAAGGATGCCAAGAATGCGAAGGAGAGGGATATTTCGATTTCTCTGAACCTGACGGAACCAACTAGCAGTTAGCGCATTAGCGGGAGTAGCGCCCCGCATAATTCCACTAAATTCCTATCAGGGATTGTCCTAGCTTTTATGGGCAATTAGGAGGCAAAATGTACGAAGGGACTTATCGAAAAATTTCAGAAAATGCTAGTTACCTAAAAAGGATTCATGAAAAAGGTAACATCGAAAATTTCGAGCTTTTTGATGAACCTTTTAAATTAGCGATAAAAATTCTCGATTGTGATTCAATGAGCGATCGAGAATGCGCTAAATACTTAGGCAAAAACATCGAAACAATTAAGCAAATTCGATCGGCACTAGGAATTTAGCAAACTGCTCAGTATCGCCAGGAGCAATAAAAGGGGCGATTACTCGTTACAACAGGAAAATCATCATGGCTAACAAAATAATTTTTTTTGATTTAGATGGAACTCTAAGAACCACTAAATCTGGCAAAACTTTCATCAATGAACCCGACGATCAACAACCGATCGAAGGTACACAGAAAGCTCTAAGCTACTACCAAGAAAAAGGCTTTTTACTGATTGGTATTACTAATCAAGGCGGTGTGGCAGCCGGACACAAAGTGTTGATTGATGCAGAAAAAGAGCAACAAATTACTCTAGAACTTTTTCCCGAACTGCTGTGCATTTATTTTTGCCCTGATTTTGATGGAAATCATTGCTGGCTCAAATCAAGAGAAAATCCGGCAATGCCCATACACATTAGCTGGGGAAGCCAATTCTGCAGACAATTTAGAAAGCCAGGGGCAGGAATGATAAAGGCAGGAATTCTTAATCATCACGGCAACGCAATCCCCAGTAACTGCTGGATGATTGGCGATAGACCTGAAGATGAGCAAGCTGCTGCTGCTGCAGGAATTAAATTCATCTGGGCTTCAGTAATGCACGCTAAATTCGCGGGCCCAGGTATGCGAGAAATTGAGTGCCAACACATTGAACCAAACATATTAATGGAGTTTCTGAATATCTAAAAACGCACCCGGTTGCGCTTTTGGGAGAGAAAAATTAGTTTTCTAAAGCTAGAAAGTTTCGATCGCACTTGATCGAAACTTTTTTTAGCCCGAACCGCGCCAGCTTAGTTGTCAACGCCTGGACTTGCGACAATATTCTCTCCAAGAAGCGCACCCGGTTGCGCTTTTCATTTGTCCAGTGAGGCGATGGACAAACCAAGCTTTATTCGATCGCGCTTTAATTTAAAAAAGCTGTTATAAAACTTCGACTTTATAATAAGAAGTAGCTTATACTGTAAGTGGTTTACAGTATAAGCTACATATATGCAAGTCTCGTTATACCAAGAAAGAATTATTGACTGGGTAAAAACCGGGAAAGGTCACGGCTGCTGCAATGCAGTAGCTGGAAGTGGAAAATCGACAACTCTTAGGCTTGCTGCGATCGCACTACAAGAAGCTGGCATCAAACCCTCACAAATCAAAATTTGCGTTTTTGGTAAAGCCAATTCTCTTGATTTGATTGCCAAATTTGGCAATGAGTGGAAAGAATCAATCAGCACTTTACACAGTGCAGGATGGACTTTGGTTAAAAAGCACTTATCAATTCAGAATTCTTACGATGTAGAAGTTTCAGGTAATAAGTACAAAAAAATTGCCGAAGGATTAGGTTTCATAGGAAAACGAGGAAATTATGGCTTGCTACAACTTAACGATGCAATTGAAAAAAATGAAGACTTTATACAATTAATAGATTTAGTACGCCTAACAAATTCTGAACCAGTACCAGAAATTGTCGAGAAAATTTGCAAGCATTTCGAGATGGCTGATATCTACGAATTTTCGATAGTCGCAGATGCGATCGCAGAATGTTTAAAAATCGGTGAAAATCTAGCTCGGAAGAAAACTGGATTTGATTTTACAGATCAAATCTGGCTACCCGTAAAATGGAAGCTAAACCAGCAGCGTTGGTTTAAACCCTATAAATTCGTACTTATTGACGAGTGCCAAGATTTAAATTCAGTACAGCTAGAACTAGCGATCAGCTTTACTGGCAATGACGGTCGCTTGCTATTCGTTGGCGATCCGCATCAAGCGATAATGGGCTTTGCTGGCGCGGACTGTAACAGCTATCAAAATATTCTCGATCGAACCAAAGCAATAGAACTGCCGCTCTCAATCTGTTACCGTTGCCCCAAGAGTCACATTGAGTTAGTCAAGAAAAATTTTCCAGAAATTCCCATGATTGCGAAAGCTAATGCAATTGAGGGAAAAATTGAAGCTATAACTGAGGCAGATTTATGGAGTGATAAGTCTTGTAGACTAGCCACCGGTGACATGGTGATCTGTCGAAAAACCGCCCCGCTGGTAAAGCTTTGCATCAGATTAATTGCTAGAGGAATTGCCGCCACAGTGAAAGGGAGAGCGATCGGGGAATTAATCAAACTCGATCTTCAGGAAATTGCTAAAATGCCGGGATTTCGGTACAGCCAATTCAATGATGCTGTAAGCGCTTACAGAACAGCAAAACAAGAGCGCTACGAAGGGCTGGAAAATGAAGAACAGTTGTGCGAAGTGCTCAAAGACAAGCTCGAAGCGTTAACAGAAATCTATAAATCACAACCTCAAGCAACCTGCATCGCGCATCTGGAAAGCTACATTGACAGTTTATTTAGTGACGAAAACTCACCCATCACTCTCTCAACGTGCCACCGTGCGAAGGGGTTGGAAGGCGATCGCATCTTCATCATTAGCCCCAATGATTTACCTATGGTGTGGCGCAATCAGGAGGGCTGGCAGTTGGAGCAGGAATATAACTTGCTCTACGTTGCCTTGACTCGCAGCAAATCAGAACTGTATGTAGTAGGTAAAGCAAGCTGGCTGCAGACAGAGGCGAAGGAAGAGGCAGAGACAGAGGCAGAGCCAAAACCGGAACCCGAACCAGAAACAAAAGAGAAAACTGTAAACCCTTTACAGCAACCCAACAATAAGGAGAAGCTGAAGAATTGGATTGAAGGTTTGCACGAAAAAGTACGCGCTGCTCTTCTCTCTCCAGAGTGGCAAAGCAAGAGCGATCGGGCGATCGCCGATTTTTGCGGTGTAAGCGCACCCACTGTTAGCAAGCACCGTAAGCACTTACAAGAAGAGGGGCTTTTGCCAGAAATTCAGGAGAGAGTTGGTAAGAGCGGTCGCAAACTCAAAACCGGGAACATTGGCACGAAAGCCAATCACAAAGAAAAAATCCTCAAAATTGCCAGTGAGCTAGATCAGAGTGAAATACTCGAAATTATTCAAGCCCTAGAAGCAATGCTTTGGTAAGCTTCCTTGGGCGAATAATCAGTGACCCGTCGCACCGTTTGCAATTGCTCCTAGCCACCTCAACCCCTCACACCGCTGCCGGGTTTATTCCACTTTTATCAAATCTGTAACCCTTATAGAAGCGGAAGATTTAGCTACAGGGCGATTTTGGACTAAATTTGAGTAATTTTACTCATCAGCAAGGAATTGTGCGATGATGCTACCAAACCCATTAGGCAAAAAACTTTTATGAGCCGAAACAACTCAGAAATTTTAGAACGTTCTCTTGTCCCAGAAGAAGGTCTTACCTTCCCAAGATATCCTCTCGCCCCAGAGGAGGATCTTATCTTCCCAAGATATCCTCTCGCTCCAGAGGAAGATTTTATTCTCCCTGGAGAAAACTTTCTCTTCCCAGAAAATTCTCTCCCCCCAGAAAGCTTTCTCCCCTCAGAAGGTTTTCTCGCATCAGCAGTTTCTCTCGATTCAGAATATTCTCTCCCCTTAGAATATTCTCTTCCCTCAGAATATTCTATCTTCCTTCAAGAAGCAAACTCAAGGGATTCTCTCACCTCAAGTAATCCCTCCCTTCAAGAAGCAAACTCAAGAGATTCTATTATCTCAAGTAATCCCTCCCTTCAAGAAAGAACAGCCTTTGATCCTCTTACTGGTATGGCGAACAACGCTATGTCCAATGGCATATTCAACGGCATGTTCAACGGCTACACGGTGAATGCTTTACGCCAGCCCCAACTGAGCATCAATCTTTCTACTAGTATACCGGGCCATGCGATGGTCACTACAACTGTCAAAGTTGAGTTAACTCCATTGGTTAAAATTCTTATTTACTTTAATCTTGTTGATTTCACCCTCCAATCTAACGTATGGGGAATAGATGGTCGTGGCTTGTTTGAAGGCGGAGCTGATGATTACTTATTCGGATTTTCTGGCCAGGAAATTACCGGCGATGGAACTTATAGTTTTAGTAGGACTGTTCCCCGGCGCTGGCTTGATGAAGACAACACATGGTTTCTTAACCGTCGCGATGAAATACAGGGTAGGTTTAACTTGGTAAGCTCCGACAATGCTTTCCCACTTAATCTAGAAGCTAGGACTAATACTATTACAGGATTGTTTTAGTAACTGGCAAAACTTAAGTAATGTAGAAAAAATATGATTTAACTATCAACTTTGTTTCAGACTACTACATTACTTAAGTCTGTTTTAGCTAAGTAATATCTTTTTGCCTTAGCAGTAACTTCCCCTACGCTACCATCGCAGTCAAACAGTAATTTAACGATTAGCTTTTCTCCAATCCCAGGGTCGCTGGAAATTGTGCGATCGCCACACGCCTAATTTATATTCGATCGCAGTCTTCTCTGCACTTTTCACAGCCTCCCAGTTAGGGCAATTTTTAGCATATTGATCGTATGCAAAAGCCATGCCTGTTGCGACCATGCGAGACTGTAACAGCCCTGATTTTGTCCACAATTCAGCAACCGATCGCCCATATTGATCGGTATCAACAATCTGCACCTTAACTTTGCCGCCAGCTTCATTGATTATCGAGCGCAGATAGTTTCTGGATTCTTGCCCCAGCGGCTGCTTGAGTTCCGGCGCATCTACACAAGCAAAGCGCACCTTGAGCACCTGCCCGTCGGACGATCGAACCCGCAGTGTATCGCCGTCGTAAACTGAATTTGCTACAACCTCATACTCTGACAAAGATGCTGTTGGATCTGGATCGGGTTCCCCGTTGGGAATTTGAATAGCTGCTGATTGATTTCCTGGAACCGATAAAAGCGTCTCGCGAGACGTTTTTGGTTGTAGACCATACCAGGTGAGCGCAACGATTGCGATTATTGGTAAAAAGTTGATAAATTTTTGAAAGTTCATATAATGCTGACTTTTTTAAGGTGTATGGATATTTTGACAGGCAACGGGCGAGCAATTGCTCGCAACGACTTTAGCAGTGATTGGAACTTAACTCCAAAGCTGGGGAAAATTGAAGCTACGGACGACTTTCTGATTAATGGACAACTCGGCGGAACTAATCGACAGGGTAAATGGGATTCTGTCGATCGAATCAGATTTAACCTGATGCAACCGCTAGCTTTGAATTTGAATCTCGATCCTCAAACAATTGCCGAGGTAGTACAGTTTGATTCTGCTGGCAATGCTTTAGTTTGGTTCGATCGAATATGGCTCAAGCCTGCAGCTTCAGCTTGCACCGGGTCGATATGGGCTGTCTCTGTTTGTTGAGGGCGATCGAATTAATTATTCGATGTCGGGTCAGTTTGCCTAACATCGATAACAATTTCTAAGTTAATCTGTCTATCCTTTTGACCCAGATTTTTAATCCTCCGAATCTTTCCAGAGACGGGGGATTTTATCTGTGTAATCTCTGCTAATTTCGACTCGATTTCCTGCTTTTGAGCAATCAGAGACGCGGCTTGATATTGTTGTCTTTGCATCTCGGTTTGCTGCCTGATTAAGTTGAGTGAGTGTTGATATTGCTGGTGTTGATAATCGGATCTGGCTTTGTCCAGGGCGGCGATCGCCTGATTCAATTCGAGAGCTAGTTTGGCTTTTGCTTCACTCACCTTAGCTCGCTCAGAGGCTTCGATTCTAATGCTGTCAGCAATTTTATTTATCTTTTCTGCCTCAAAAAGGTTCCTTAATTTCTCGTCTTTAAACCTAAAAAATGGGGCTGGGGTTGCGGGCAGTGAGGGCTTACTATCTATCAATTCCATTTCGCTTTTGATGCGCGCGATCGCAGCTTCCTGAATTGAGAAATTACCCGAAGGGAGTTCAGCAACTTGGCTGAGTGGTGTTGATAACTGTTTGATGGATATCTCGATCTGTTCTTTCTGAGCTTCGAGTGATTGTCTTTCCTCAGTGCGATCGCTGAGTACCTGCCCCTGTGTAACTTGGGAATTTTCAGCAACTTTTAAATCGGTCAGATTCACAACCTGAATGTTGACCCGATGGCGTTTAACTGACTTTGTGGTGGTTTCCTTCTTTAACTCCAATGTGGTTGGTGATGATTTCTGAAGTAATGGCGGTGATATCTGCCCCAATAGGGGGAAGCTTAAAAGTCCAGCACCGAAGATTGTGGCTAAAAATTCTCTCATGGTTTTGGGCTAAATATTTTGGCTTCAATTGACCCTGAAATTATCTGATCCTTAAGTAGTGCGATCGCTTTCTCCAAAGGACAGTAAGTAAATGTAAGGCTATCGCCTGTTAACTTGGCAACTGTAAACTGCTTAGAGTCTGTTCCAATTTTAACTAACTCTGGATCGTCAACGAGAACTTCACCGCTGATAAATACCGCTGCATTTGGAATCGGTACTATTGAAAATTCTTCTTCATCAAATTCGAGTGATTGCACAGACGATGATGCAAGTTTGCCGACTTCGACTATTAAGCGATCGCTGATGATGTTTTCGCCAGTTTTATAAATTTGTCCTTTCTGACTACTGACTATAAACTCGTTTCCATCGGCGGCAACGAGAAAGTATTTCCCATCTGCCCTGCTTGAGTCGGTGGCGAAAGTACCGGAAATTTCAGCCCAGACGTGGTTTGATGCTGAGTTTTGCTGGTATTTATCAACAGCGTTTACTCTTAATCCCAGAGTGTTGCCGACAAAAGCTGTGGGACCGCCGCTGCTGCTTAAATTGAGTGCGATCGCAAGTACCGCTATTGCAATCGCGAGTACCCAGTATTCCCCAGTTCCTCCTGTCTGGAGCCGTTTGTGGGGATTGCTGACACTAATACACCAGGCGGGATGCGGCCAAAATAACTGCACCCCTTGCTTGGTAAATACATCGCTAAAACAGCTTATTAAATGCCCTAATGGCAAACAAAGCCAAGTTTTCCAATCTGCGTAAAAGTAAAGCGGGCTAGCAAAAACTGCAATCGCCACTGTTGCAATCAACGAATGAGTAATCGAGCGATGTGGGTATCGATTCTCGATCCAATTAGAAATAGGGAATAGGATTTGTCCGATCGCCGATGTGCTCGTATCCAGATCGGGCAGTTGGCTGCCTGCGATCACCAGTGCTAGATGTATCGGATCGTTGGTGGTGAGAATTAATGAAATTCCAGCAGTTGAAATAATTGCATGAGTTAGAGCCATCATTTCACAGCTTCCCCCTGCTCAATAAATGTTCCTTCCTCTATTAGCTCTAGACCATATTCTGAGGGCTCATCTAAATCTAAATCTTTTACCTGACAGCAATCATAAAACTCAGCCTGATAGGTGCTGAGTTCATAAATATTAACCCATTGTTCGGGGGAAAGCTTGTGCGCTTCCGTAGCAAGAATCCCTTTAATCCTCATTGCCCTAACCTCTTTTTGGCACCTTCAACCCGTCCTAACTGCTTGGCTGCCATAGCCACAGTTAAGCTCACACCTCCGAAAATCTGCCAGTTTTTGTTCCCTGTTCCCATACCGATGTATCTAATGACCGCAAAGCTGAACAGTGCTGTCAGCAAAACTGGCATCATTACCAAATATTGGCGATGCTCCACTGGTTGGTTGATGCCGAGCTTTTCTTGGCGAACCACCTTGCGAGCCAACATGGGATTGCGACCAGCCAGCGGTTGTAGTTGGGAAAGTCGAGCTGCTGTTAGGTTGTAACCCATTTTTGCAGCTTCATCCTGCATTGCTTCGCGGATTGCCCGATCGCTTGGCAACTCTAATTCAACTTCGATCATCTCAATAAAGATATCGCGACCGGGGTTGTTGACAGCGAAGCAACAAACCCTGCAACCAGCTTCGATTAGATCCTCCAACCAAAATCTAATACCAGTGGTTAACCGTTTTGCCTCGGGCAGCAACAACAGCGCATCAGTGGGGATGTTGAGTGCGATTTCTTCTTTCAATTGCTCGAGGGTAAGTTGCTTCACCCTGCCTTTATCATCTTCAATCTCAGTCGCTATATCTAATTGTTTTGCTAGCTGTTGAAAGAACTTTTTCCCGCTCCCTTTATAAACAGCCACAGCGATTGAGAACTCTCCCGCTAATTCCAGAGCAATGCCCGCTGCTACATCTTCCAATCCAGTTCCCAGCTCTCCGGTGACGATGCAGCAATGACCGCTGCGGAGGATTTCACAAACTTTGGTTACTGTGGATTTTTCTGTTGCTTCTGCCGATGCAACTGCAACATTTACTGATGTCTCTCGTAAATTTTGTTCGCGATTCGATCCGCCAACTTTCCCACATTTAAATTAGCTGCATCAGCCGTTTTTCTAACGTCTTCTTGTAATTCAGGAGGCAGTCTTTCGTAATCTATTTTTGATGCTAAATTCAGCTTTACTAAATTTCTTAACTTAAGCCGATTAGCAGCCAACTCTGCCGCTTCCCAATATAAATCCTCTGCTTCCTGATCGGAAACTTCCTCGGTTATTACCTCATCCCCATTAATTGATAATTCTCCATTATCTACAGTTGCGATCGCAGTCTGTCCACCCAAGTAATCCCGCAATTTTTGCACTTGATCGGCATCTAGATATGCTCGCCCTTTATGCCTATGTGCTTTAATTCCTAATTCAGTGAGTACATCATAATATTGGTGTTTTCCGATACCTAGCTCTTTTTGTACAGTTTCCGGTGTTATCCAGTTGTTTTCCATAAATCTGAAAATTTTTTTTAAATGGACTGTGCATATTATATAAACTCGCCAGAAAAAAATCAATCACCTTTTCCGGGAAAAGCTTAAAAATTTCTGGAAACTCCCTCTCCGTATAGATCAGTGATTTCCCATAATTAAGAAAAAGTTTTTAGTAAGTTTTTATACTTAGCCAGATTTTTGTTGGCTTGCTCTTTTCCCACCGAGCACAGCAGCCGTGGACAGCCACTTCTGAAAAGCTGCATCACCCCCCAGCACTGCATCTGTGTCGGCCGGCTGTGGCAATCGCAATTTTTCTAACTCGAATTGGGGAATTTCTTTGATACGTGGCTTCAGATATTTCGCACACAGCTCTGCATATTCGATCGAACCGTCGCCTTTATTCCACCATTCCATAAGGCGAGGCGCGTAAGTTTTGCTGTTACTTTCCGCAATTATTCTAAATTTGCCTGAGACTGATGCAACGTTTCCACTAGGGTAAATACTGATTCTGTTTTGCTCAAAATCTTCGCTTACAGAGCAGATCCAGAATTCAATAGATAAAGGGTAATAGTGATATTCAGAGCGATATACACTAAATGTTGCTCCCTCTTCTAAATACCACTTACCCCTAAACTCAAACTCTTTAAGAGAGTGAGTTCTTACATAAAAGTAACTGCCGCTAGTTCTCCTACTATTTCGATCGCACTCTTGTGCGTAAGTTATTTTTATCATTTCATTTCATTGAAGGAAGAAGGAGAAGGAAAAGGGGGAAAACTCCCCCGTTACAATCAAAATCCTATTCTTTTGACAGATTCTTCGTTAATAATCTTTGCCAAAAATGCAATTTGATCATTGCTGAATTCGGAGAGGTTGCTGCTTATTGCGGTGATGTAATCGTTCAAAGTGTTCTGTTTTGCTGTCTCGAATTGTCTAGTTGCCAGCGGTGTCTCGTCAAAGATTTCCGGCTCGGCAATAGGCTGGGCAAGATTTTCAGATATGGGTGGTGCTGGAATTGTTGGCGACATTGTTGTTGGTATTGAGGGCACATCTACGACTGTGTGCGGATCATACCTTTCAGCTAGTGCTCGATCAGCATCCCGCATATCGGGCAAAACCGATCGACCATTACCCAAACCTACAGCGGCTGCAAGCTGTTTTTGCTCTGCTTGAGTGTTGCCAAATTCTGGGACTTCACTTTTAAGCAGGTGCTTTTTATTAACCGAGCTGTAGTGATTTTCGATCGTCGCAATGGTTCCACGCCCGCCGAATGCTTGCCTAAACAAGTCAAGCCGAGCACCGAAGTAGATAAAGGCGCAATCAAAATCGCTGCCTTTAACTGCGTTGCCTTCGTCATTTAAGAAGTTGATTCTACCTCTCCAGTGGCAAATAGCAGATGCGTATTTGTTAATCAGTTCACCAGTTCCAACATTGGAGATAGTGCCAGCTTTCAAAAGCATGATTGCAGCAGATACGCTGCCTCGCGCAATTTCCAGGCAACACCGCTCAACCCACGGGAATGGGTCAGAGAACGGTGGGTTGACAAAGACTGTTTTTTCCCAAATATTATGTTTGGCAAGTCCGTCATTCCATTTGAAATACCTCATAGTTGCCGGGATATTGCATCCCGAATCAGAACACGGATCGAGGTAAATTTTCCCGCCTAATGCTTGTTTTACTAAACTAACAATTGGTTGTTCTTTAGTCTCCGGCGTCTTCCAATTGTCAGAATCTTTGGGTGGTGCAGCCGATTTTAGCTGCTTTTTCTCATCCCGTACAGTTTCAAGGGCCCACTTCAGCCCGATCGCTGGCTGATTTTCCTCTGTCAAAAGCGCAACCAGTTTCGCTTTTGCTTCCACAATTTCCCAGTTTTTAGCAATCACCATGTAGTTTTGAGCCGATCGCTCTCCAATACCAGCTCGCTTTAGTTGATTCTGAAACTCCCCATGCTGGCATTTTTTCTTGAATTCTTGGAGATAAACACCAGTCAGCCGAGCTCTGTAAAGCTTTTCTAAGGCAAGCTCAAATTCCTTGCGCTCGATGCAGGAGATAAATTGATGTTGCTCTCCAGCCATTGAAATGAGTTCATTCTTCGTCAGCGCTCCGATGTTTGGCGGCAAGCTGACTGAGATACTCAACTCGCTTGAGTCCGATGGCAGCCACTCTCCAATCGAGGGCATTGCCCAAGGCTTCCCTTCGATCGCGGTTGTCTCCGTCACGGCTGGCGACTCCGATTTGTGGTCGCTCTGCAACTGCTGCGCCTGGACTTGCGCCAGTTCGAGCGCTGTTCTCTTCTCCTGTGGATTTGTCCACCCGGTCGGCAAATCGAACCCAGCTTCGAGGAATTCCGGGGCCGCCACTTCCCCATCCTGGATAAGCTGCAATTGATTTAATTGTGTTTCGAGTCTGCTCTTGCCAGGGGGTCGTGTTTCCCCAGTTGATGAGAGTGCTCCGGGCGATCGCAACAATAATGATTCGCTCTCGACTCCAGGGGCTGCCAAAGTGGGCGCTGGTAAGACACTGCCATTCTGCATCGAACCCGATCGAGGATAGGGAGTCGAGGATAAATCCGAAGTAACTTCCTGGTTTGTCGCCGGGGGAGTAAGGGCAACTAAGGAGTCCGGCAACGTTCTCAATGATTGCAAAGTCTGGCTGCAATTCTGCAATTGCTCTGAGCACGTCGGGGAAGCAGTTTCGGTGGTCGTCGGCTCCGCGTCTTTTTCCGTCATTGCTGAAGGGTTGGCAGGGAGGGGAAGCGGTGATAATTTTTGGTCGATCGGGGATGGCGATTTCGCTGGTAAAGTTGACAAGTTTGATATTGGCAAGTTGCTTTGTTCCAGGGAATCTGATTTTAAGGAGTCGTTGACAGTAACTGTCCCATTCACAGAAGATGTCGGGGCTTCTTCCCCACAATTTGATTCCGGCGTAGGGGAAGCCGGCCCCGATTCCTGAGCACAGGTCAAGCCATCCACCAATTGATTGCATGATTCCTCCGTTAGTTCACTTGCGTCATTCCCTGTCATTAATTCGTATGTTTCTCGTGCTGTAAAGACAGGTGGTAATTCTTGAGTTTTGTTAGTTTGAGCTTCCTTCCATTGATCGTAAGCAAACGCAAATTCTGTAACAGATTTGTAATCATCTGGGTCTGGCGGTTCGCTGTCCGACCACTCCAGCAGATTGAGCTGCCCGTCAGCTTCTGCTATGTGTTGTAATTCTCCAAAATCGTTAGGGTTCCAAGGTTGTAATTCATCACTTTTGGAAATAGCAGAAGCATCTCTATGAACAAGCAAAAGTTCAAAAAAACGCTTTCTTAAACCTAAGATTTGTGAGTCTTCTTCTGATTCTCCGCCATCATATTTACCGCTTTCAAGGTCAACTTTCCATTTCCACAAACCTTGTTTACCAGTGGCGGGAATTGGTTCGATCGCCCGAATGTTCTCAAGCTTGAACGCATAGCGACCGATTTTCCAATCCCCGCAGCGCAGTTCTGTTGGACATTGTTGGTTGATGAATTCCTCTGTCATAAGAATCACATCAGTTAGTTCGGCGATCGCAATTACTGAGGAATAAGGACAATCTTCATTCAACAAATCCTTAAAGGATGCTAGAACTTTGTCATGTTCCCGAAATTCTTGCTTGCCTTTGGGTTTACGCCCCGCATGGATTGCGATCAGACCGCGATAATTAGTCGGCCAATCACGAGTCTCATACTGCTTGTAACCCTTAGCAATTAATGAAGCCCAGGGCTGATGAAGAGTAATAGCAGTCAGTTCAAATGACTCGCTGGATAAATCGTCCCCTGCTGTATCTTCACTAATCCCCGGCGTCTCCAAAACTCGATCGCCTGTTGCACCTTCCAAGGCTCCGCCCTGAGCACAAACGATATTTCCCTCCAGTTCGTTGGCCGCTTTGCCGTTGTCACGAGAAACAGGATTTTTTGGTACAGCCATCGATCGTTTCGATTTGGAACTGCTAGGTGCAGACTTAGGCTGACGCTTGCGAGCTGATGCTTTTCCATTGTTCCCCTTAATTATCATGATTAATTTCTCCCCTGATTTCTCGGATGTCTGGTTGATTGGGACTGTGACAAATTCGCTCAAACTGCGCTTGTTCGTAACCCTCTAAATAAGATTCATCGTTGACTGTAGGCAGTTGATTTGCATAACCAGCTTGCATCCCGAAACATTCAAGCCAACCCATTATGTAAGCCTGATTGTGCGGATGTTGCGGATAAAGCCGATCGTCTGCATCACTGAACCCCCGATGCCAGTCGTCGTAGGTTAAATCTGGCTGCTTATCTGGGTGAATTTCCCATGATGTTGGATAGGTACTCACCACAACACCTCCTCCTCTACGGGATTGCACTGTGCACACTGACACTGCCCCATTACTGCTGCACTGGGTGAATGTCTAACTGCTTTTTCTACAGGCGGAGAATTGGCGGAAAGTTTATCCCGATAAGAATTTTGAAGTTCGTAGTAAGAGTTCTGAAATTCAAAGTCTCTCTGGCATTGATTTGCCAGTTCCTCGCAATGAGAAGCTATCCAGTTTTCTTCAAGAGTCGGTTTAATTGGAAGTTTCGGAATTGCTACCGATCGCGCATAACATCGGATTTCGTTCCGATCGTGTTCTTCAAAATTTTTCCAAAGAATTAAATTTCTCTCTCTCGTTGCTTCTGAGAGAGTTTGATTAGTCTTATAAGAGTTTGAAGAAGTCTGAATAGTCTGAGGCGCTGTGGAACCCTTACTGGGAGAAGGTTTTAGCGCTTCATTTTCCGCTTTTCCGAACTTCTGGTTCGCTTTTGCGAAATTCGAGTTCGTTTTTGCGGACTTAGAGTTCGCTTTTCCGAACTTTTTTTCCGGGATTCCGAACCGAGAATCCGGTAATTCGGACTGAATTTCTGGCTTAGTAGGCTTTCTTCCGGGCATACAGTAGTTGCTAATTTCAACGTCTGAATGCTTAAAGTCAAACCAGCCCATAGCCTCAAACTTAGCTATTGCAGCGTGATAGGCAGTTTTGCCGATGCCCGTTGCAAGTAAAATCTCGGCAACTTTGATTTTTGCGGGTCTATCTCCAAAGCGGTCAAGTTTGAGTAAGTAGAAAAAAAGCTTTGACTCGGTTTTGCTCAGCCCGTGTTTGATAATCTGGTCGGCAATGTCGTCTCTAATTTGAACGTAAAGCTCTTGCTGCTGGCTGCTTTCTTCCTCAATGATGTTTTTCACTTCCCCTCCATCAGATTCAAAGAAGAGGTATTGCTTTGAGGCAAATAGTAGATGGCAAAGTTTCCATAGCCAAAGTAACCAAACTTTAAGCAGGCATCTATTACTTGAGACTTGCTGTAATAGTCTGAAGCATTAGTATGTTCAAACAGTTCATCAATTGCATTCATTAAGCATCCGTGGCTTCCTCCAAATCTTGAAGAAAGTACCCAACAAGGAAAATCTGGGTCAAATTTGCTGGAGGCAGGTTCTTCAAATCTAGGGGTTACTTTTTTTCCTCGCATGGCTAATACCTCTTTGCTGAGTATTTGCCTTGCCCTGATTGAGTTTGGGGTGTTTGTACCCGTTTGCTCAATTTTTGCGGTACTGAGCGCTGCGAGATTCTTGTTGCTATTGCAACATCCTTTTTTGTCAGAGTCATGCTATAAGTAAATTAGGCTATCTAAAAAAATTTAAGCCATTACTGAAATAATACAGTAAAAATTCAGCAAATACTTAATTGGGATATTAAAATTCATGAAGTTTTGTGAAGCTCTAGATCGGAGTTTGGACGATTACGGAATTTCGGCAAAGTGGCTCTCTGAGCAGTCCGGCGTTAGTATGCAGATGATTAGCCAGTTTCGCCGGGGGAAGCAACGTGTATATTCAGATAGTCTTGAAGCGATGATCGGAGCATTGCCTTTAGAAGTTCGTCGCCATTTTTATAGTTTGATGAATGGCAATAACGATCGCATTCCGACAGTTTCTTCACTCACTGAGTCGGAACTTGCCGATCTTATGGATGAAATCGCTTCTGTTCTAAGGAAGCGTAGTAATGCGCGATCGCCCTTGGTGCGTATATAATTTTTTGTTTGGTTAGGGTGTGAAAATATGGAACAACAACCTTTAGTATCTGGTAAGACTTCTGTGGAAGAAATCTATAAGCTTATTCGTGAACTTCCTGCTGAAAAGCAATCGGAGCTGATTAATAAAATTCTTGAAGGCTCAGGTCTAGTAGTGATAATGGGTAACGGTTGCGTTACTAACAACACAATTAGTGTAGGTGGAAAGTGCGAGAAGTTAGCAGAGCAAATAGAAAAAATTGCTGCTGAATTACGCAACTTAAAGAGTAGTGTTCGTAATTAATATAGTATCCCCGCGTGCTGCAAACACCGGGGATGTGGTTAACTAGACTTTAGATTTTAGATTTTAGATTTTAGATTTTAGACTTTAGATTAAACCTTATAACTGCCACTGCCCTCTACAACTTTTAAAACTTTCCACGCTGCCTGATTCCGAATCTTCCCGCTTTTGACAAAGACGAAGCTGCCATGCTGAAATCGATCACCGTGCGGCTTAGTCCCAATGAGCGATCGAACTTCGGATGTGGACAACAGCCAACCGCTAGCGATCGCCCGTTCGAGTGCCGCATAGTGTTGCAGCGGGTCGCGCTGCTGCTGAAAATGTCGGGCGATCGCCTCCACGAGTTGCAGGGTTTCGTTAAAGTTGTCGGCGGTGGGTGTTCCGTTAACTGCTGACTCTTGACTAACGACTAATGACTGATTATTTGCCGGCTGAAAATCCTCTAGTTTACCGCCAGTTTTGAGGTGCGAGTCAAGCCGATCAAGCTCTTCTAACTCTTCACCAGAAATATAGGATCGAGTACCATCTTTCTCTGGTGTGATAAGCGCCGCGGTGAATCTAGCATAAAGTGCTGTACGCCCTACGTTGTAACGGCTTGGTAAATCTTTTACCGGGAACTTGTTAATCTCATTCATGGTTTTTAAGCTGTTCACTGAACATCCGGTGAACATATAGTAACCTGTTCAGTGAACGTCCGGCGAACAAGTTACGATATGTTCAGATTATTCAAAGCAGACCCAGTATCAAAGATCGAATAGACCTCTGATAAGCATCAGAGGGCTTTATTGCTTCAACTATGTAGCGACGGGCGTTGCTGGGGCGTCAGTCATTGAGTCTGTTAGATATTACACTTACAGCCACTCCTATAAAAATCTTGGTAGCTGTATCTTTTTAAAAAACTGGATTTTTGAGAAAATAATTAAAGCATATTATTCTTTATTTGCTTTCTCTTGCCTCTTTTATTGTTCCCCTTAAAAAGAATCACAAAAAATCAACCCAAGGGTTATTTTGGGTTGAAAGATAATAAGATATGCCGAATAGCAAATCCCCTTTTCTCGTTTCCAAGCAGTCAGAGCCTGAAAACGAGGGGAAAGTAAAATCTACTTTAGAGGCTTCGGAGCATGATTTGCCTAAGTTCAAGAGAGCGTTAGCTTAACATCTGTTTGTAGATCAAGTGGAACTCTAGTGCACTGTTGGATAATGATGCTCAAGAGTATTTAGTCCATCATTTTCCCACTCACGGGCAATTACAGTACCATCCGGAGCATGATAAACGTGCCAGCTCTCCAGTCCTCCTAAGACGTTAAAGAGCTGTTTTTCATCTAACTCGACCATTTGATTTTCGCGATTTTGATTTTCGCAATTTAGGTTGTGGATTTTAATTCTAGCCATTGAAAAATTTACTCCTAAATTAACTTGTTTCGGTTGAAATTAGACTTTAAATTGCCTTATCCCATTACCATATTCTGGTATTTGCTATATAGTATGTCAAGGATTTTATCACTAGATTAGAGACATAAATCTTACAATTGTGTCTTCGTTTTTCTTCAAATCAACAGTCTTTTTGAGTCAAATTATTTAATTTTGGCTAAGAAAATAATTTTTGCGGAAATAATTGAAGCAGTTTAGTCTTTTTGAACCCAGAGTGCTGAAGATACCTGGGCAGGGCAGTTTGGTTGATCGTCCCTCACAACCCAGTGCCTAGCTGAAAGTCCGCTCTCTACAGTCCTCTCGCAGTGAAAAGTGAGATCACCCTTTAATTCAGCTTGTCCAGTGATGCGCTGGACAAATCACTGGACAAATCCAAAAACGCAACCGGGTGCGCTTCTTAGAGAGAATATTATCGCAAGTCCAAGCGATGAAAACTAAACCGTTACTCCCGCGCTGGAAAGGAGTGAGCGTCGATCAATTTGTCCGAGCCGTCGTTAAATGGGAGAAAGAGCAACTGATAAAAGCGTCCTTTGAGACGTTTTTCGCTGTGTTCGATCGACAGTCGATCGCGAGCCGTCGGTTGCATCGAACAGATGAGAACTAAACGGATACTCCGGCGCTGGAAGGGGGTCTAGTCGATCGCACGATCGTCCTGCACTTCGCCCTCCCCCTTCCAGCACCTCCGTTTTGGTTCGATCGAAGCGCCAAAAGTTTATCTACTTACCCGACCGTCAATTGCAGCAAAGCAAAGTCTGTCTGCAGGTCCTCAAGGTTATCTGTGAGCGAGCTGCAATTGACTGCACCAGCAAATGCCGGTGTGCAGAAGGCAAAGTCTGTCTGCAAGCCCTAGAGCCTACTCGTGAGCGAGCTGCACACCTATTTTGTGGAGAAGAGGTACACAGAATCTGTCGCCGATCGCGTAGTCCAGGATCTGCTTCGTTTGTCGTGTCCGAGCGGCCGCAATCGGCTTCCCCGAAAGTTTTCTCGTGAGGGCGGCCGCTCCAACACTGTATCTGGGCAGGGAAAGTCTGTCGCCCCAGCCGCTCCGGCCCCGAGCGGCCGCTCCGAGCCTCCACTATTTAAATCAAGTTTTTGCAATCCTATTCGTCAGCACCAAAGTCTGAAAACTACAAGGTTACTGCGGCTTTTTTCGGGGGTCTGATCTGTTGTTCCGATCGCCCTTACACTTCGCCGTCCCCCGAAAAAAACCTCCGTGTTTTTTATCGATCGAAGTACACAAAGAGTATTCATAACCCGACCGTCTTTCGCAGACAGCAAAGTCCCTTCACAAGCCCTGAATATTACTCGTTGGCGAGCTGCGAAAGACTACATTTTCTAATAAGAACTATACAAATTCTTCGGCTTACCCAGCCGTTTTTGGCCGCATAAGCTCTAGCGTAGCAGATATCTCAAGGCAAATAAATCAAAAGTGCCTGTTTAAGTGGATGCTTCGCATTTTTTTTGTTGGCACTTTTGGCCTTGACATATCTGCTTTATCACGATCTTGGGCGGCCAAAAACTATATTTGGGGAAGAGGAATAAGAGAAAAAAAGGAGAGAAAGGGTATAACTTATTCTAATAATAAATAGCTTGTATTACGCGGTCTACCGCGTTATAATTGTATAAGGAAATGAGGAAAGGCGAGAGTTTTTACCGGGATAAAGACAGCAGCCGAGCAAGTTTCCATCAGCCAGCAAAGTTCCCGCATCCCGGAGCGGGGCTGAGCTTGGTTTCCTAGCCGCTCCAGCGGGGGAAGGGGTTTTTTCTCTCTTCGCTTGTTTGTTGTGCGTTACTTCCCCCCCTCCCCCACTTCCGCTTGTCAACAGTTAGTTAATTAGTTCTATGCGCCAGTCTTCTCCTAGTTCCGTTTTTGCCCCAGCCCCTGCTGCGGTTTCCACTCTGGCCTCTGCGGTTTCGGGCTTTCGTTTTGCCTTTGTTCGCCCCTCGCCTCGCTCTTTCTCCCGCTGGGTTTGTGTCTGCCTCTTCTCGTCTGCCTCGCTTGCCGACGGTTTTGCCTCTGCGGTTGCGTCGGGTCTGTCGCTGCCTTTTTGCCGGGTGCGTCGTGCGTTTGGCGGTTGGGGCGTGTCTGTGCCCGTGTTCGTGCGGCTTTTGCGTCGCCCTCGGTGTTCGGTGTTTCGTGTTTTGCCTGTCCGGGCTCCGCTGGCTGCGTCCTTGCCAGCTTTCGTGCGGTCTGCCCTGGTTTGCGCTTGTGCGGTTGGTTTTTCCGGCTCTCGTTCCTCTGTCCCGTCTGCTGTTTCCCTGGCTGCGGCCGCTGTAGCCCCTCCTTTCGGACCTCCGATTTTCGTCGGTTGCGCCGCGGGCGTTGACGCGGCTTTCCGGGCCTTGTTGCCTGGGGCTTCGGTGCTGCGGGCTGCGTCTTTTGGCTCCGGGCGGGGGGCGTTTGCGGCCCGGTCGGTTGCTGTTGTGTTGGCTGTTGTTTCTGCAGCGGGGTCGCGTGGGTTGTGGGTTTCGTTTCCGTCTGCTGCTTGTCCGGCTGGCTTGCTGCCGTCCGCCTCGTCGTCTCGCTGCTTCTGTGGCTCTGGGTCGGGTAGTTGGGCCTCGCTGGCTTTTGCTGTCGGTTCTGGGCTGCCTTGCTTGGTGTTTGGGTTTCCGCCCCCGGCTGCTTGGGGTTTTGCTCCGGTTGGGGGCGGTTGGTTCTTTCGGGGTGCTCCGGTGCAGCTTTCTCTCTTCTAGCTGCTAGCTGGCTTGGTTGGTGCCCTCGGTTTTTCACCGGGGGTTTTTTGTTGCCGCGGTCTTGTTTGCCGATCGTGCAGTCCTTGCTCTTTTCTCCGAGCCTCTGGCCGCTGTCGCTAGCGCGCCAGCGGTTGGCCTCGTGCCTCGGCCGGCCCGGCCCGCTGGCGCGGCCCGGGCAAATAAAAAAAGTTTTGATCGCACTCGATCAAAACTCTCTAGTTTTATAAAACTTATTTTTAATTGATTTCGGCTTCTCTGTATTGGATGAAAAGCTCGATTGCTTTGACAACTGCGGCCGATCTTGATTCACCTGGCTTTAATACTGCTAAAAATCTTTCTGCGATCGATTTAGGAACCTTGCTGTCAATCTTCACCTTAGGTTCTGAAGCAGGCTCAAACTGTCCAACCCAAGCTGCTTGCCCGTTTTTACTACCTTTAGGCGGTGCCATATTACTAATTACTAATTGTTGACAACAGAATCATAGCACAGGTATATCGCGGTAGACCGCGAAATCAATTGTAAAGAAATATTAAAATCAATTGTGTTACGCGGTAGACTGCGTTATTATAAAAGAGTCAAGAAAAAAGCAGCAAGCGCTAGTAACGCCCCTGCTTTCAACAATTAGTTAATTAGAGGCATTATATCATGATTCAATCTGAAGATTACATCTACAGCAAATCAGCAGTAGCTAGAATGCTGAATGTTGCCCAAAGCGCAGTAACTCGCCTCGAAAAATGGCCACTCAACCGCCCTTTTGATTGCTCAATCATTTTTGTTATTGTCAAGGGCAAACGTCCCCGTTTTTGGAAAAAGTTTGACTTTCTCTTTCATTTTGCCGACTGGAGACGCAGCCAATCTAAGGAGTTGGTAGTCGATCGTTTGATGCCTAATGTGTTCGCTGTCATCAATGAAAAGAAAAAGTCTAAGTATATCGCCACAATTAGACCTGACAGCATCACCTGCAACTGTGAAGATTACAAGAATCAAGTCAAATTTTTGGCAAAAGCTGGGGTTTGCAAGCACGGTTACGCAGTTCTTAAAAATTTGGGTATCTCCAAACTTTCTGAATACATCAAAGGCAACATTTACCAGCAAACATTAGATAATTACAAGAAGCAAAACGCCTTTAAGTTAACGGTGATGAGAACTGATGCTTATAGTTTTGCAGTTCAAGGTTCTAGCACTATTCATTACTGCGACCTGCATCCCAACATTATCAAATGCAGTTGCACGAAATACGACACGAAAAAGCCTAATTCGGAGCAATTCTGCACTCACGGTTATGCGGTTTTGAATTACTTAGGATTTACCGGAAATCAGCAGATTAAGGATTATTGTTTGGGGTTTGATTGGATTGTAGACGACT
>NZ_JAUBVJ010000111.1:0-7765 GCF_036702785.1 Microcoleus sp. AR_TQ3_B6
GGCGTCGGTGCTGTCGGCGTCGGTGCTGTCGGCGTCGGTGCTGTCGGCGTCGGTGCTGTCGGCGTCGGTGCTGTCGGCGTCGGTGCTGTCGGCGTCGGTGCTGTCGGCGTCGGTGCTGTCGGCGTCGGTGCTGTCGGCGTCGGTGCTGTCGGCGTCGGTGCTGTCGGCGTCGGTGCTGTCGGCGTCGGTGCTGTCGGCGTCGGTGCTGTCGGCGTCGGTGCTGTCGGTGTTGGTGCTGTCGGCGTCGGTGCTGTCGGTGTTGGTGGTGGTGGTGTCTGTGCCCCAGAAGCCTTAAGGCTAATTCCCTTTGGTAGGGTAGTGTTAGAAGTGTTAGAGCTGAACGTTCCCTTTGAAAGAGAATTTACTTGGTTATTACCCCCAGTGACAATGCTGCCAGCAGTACCGTTGATTTTATTATAGTCGGGTCCGACGCCGAAACTCGGACTGTTCGTGGCTGCGCCTCCCTGGCTAATGGCGATAGATCCAGCGGTTCCTTGACCGGTAGCAGTCGAGAAGGCGGAAATGCTGCAAGGTTGCGAGGAGGGGCAGCTTGTGGTTGTTCCGTTTCCGTTTCCCTTTCCGTTTCCGTTTCCGTTTCCGGTTGTGCTTGTGGTGAAAGTGCCTGTAGCTCGGAAATTACCGCCGCCGGCTTCAATGGTAATATCTCCTCCTTTTATGCCTTCGGCGTTGATATAGGTTACTTGGATGTCCTGGCTGGCTTTGAGGGTGACTGCGCCGCCGTATTTTCCTGTGGATGTCGCGTTTATGGACCCTGTTTGAATGCTGCTTAAGGGTCGTGCCGTTCCAACGTCTCCGGCCGTAATAGTAACGTCTCCGGAGTTGCTTTTGTTGTCGCTCGACCCTGCGTTGATATCGCCTGTTCCTACTTTTCCTGTAACGCTGGTGACGGTAATGTTGCCGCCGGAGGTGGTGCTGGAACTGGAGTTGAGATCGACAGTGCTAATGTCGCCCTTAGCTTTTAGGGCGATCGCGCCACCGTTTGTGGTCAGGTCTGTGCTGACAGCAAGGCTGTTGGCTGCTTGAATTTCGATCGGCCCGCCGTTTGTGGTCAGGTTTCCGGTGACTGCAACGTCCCCCGCTGCTACTGCTCGGTTAGACGGCGTGAGTACCACTTCACCGCTGCTGGCGTTGACGCTGATGCCTGTAGCGTTCTGTTGACCGATGCCGCCTGGGCCTGTCAGCAGTTCGGGCAAGGATGCGATCTGCACTGTCGAAGTTGGGCTGCTCGACCCTAAGGCCTCGATTTCCAAACTTAGCGGATTGCCAGACTGGCTGATGCGCACTAAATTTTTCCTCCCGGGGACTGATGCTAGGGTAATTTGACCGCCTGGGGCCGAAAGGTTGCCGGTGCTGACAACGGTGCCGCCGAGCAAGCTTAAGTTCTGCCCTGACGTAACTGCTAAGTTTGCCGTGCTGATAATTGCCCCTGCTTCAGCGCCTCCAAAAGTAAAGGAAGTGGGCGCGCCTGTCGGATATTGGGAGGGGTTAGTACCGCCAGCGTTAAACGAGCCATTAGCAAATCCAATACCCGTGGCGGTGGTTGCTGTGAAAGAACGCGGCACGTCTAACCTGGCACTGTTACCAAATATGATGCCGGATGGATTCATCAGAAACAAGTTAGAATTGCCGCCGGTCACTTGAATTTTGCCGTTAATAATCGAGTGGCTACCCCCGTTTATGCCCGCTAAAATGTTGAGAATGTTGGGGTTTGATATAAAGTTGGCAATTTGATTTTCCGACAATCCGAATTCTCTAAAACTGTGGAAGAGATTTTTTTGATCGCTCGATAGTTGTCCGCCTCCAATATTGAAAGTTCCGCTTTGCCCTGCAGGAGTGGTTACTGTTGTTCCCGTTCCGTTCGTCTGTGGAACAATGCTTTGAGCTTCGGCTTTTGCTTGCAACAAGTAAAGATTTATTAAGATCATTGGCAGAGAAAGTGCCAACGATCTTATTCTTTTTTGAGAAATAAAGCTTGCCTGTACTTGAATATTTTTGGGGGTTTTCATAGGTTTTTAATGGGTAAAATATATCAATACTTTGGACTGTTTGTGATTCCTAACCTGAGAATAAGGGTTTCAAGGCTCCAAGGATCTCGAGCTACCAACGGAAAATCAAGGGTTTCAGACTACGAACTAAAAACAGTCCCGACAATTGATATATAATTAACAGCGATTAGGTAAAGAAACCCGGTTTTTCAGAAAAATTGGGGTTAAAGTCTATATTTATGAAGCTACCGGGTTTCGGACTGCAAGTGCGATCGAGAGTCAATGAGGAAAATTTCCATGTACAATTTGCCTCTGCATTTGCAATTCCCCGAACGTATCTTCTCTACAATCTAATTATAACTCGCAATGTCAAGAAGCTGTATCTTCGGCCTGACCTAAAAAAAACCGACTTTCCTAGACGCACTCCGAGGCCTAGAAACCTGTTGTTTTTTATATTAGTGAGACTTGGAACGAAGTATGGCGGTTTAAAGAACCGGTTTGAGCGCCCAGAACTGATGCTTGAAAAATTCAGGTAAAAATTTTTTTATAAAAAAAAACGCCTCTACAATTGCCGACCCTGAAAATTCTCACAAAAATAAGCAGTCCTGGACGCAAGGGACACAGAGAGTAGGGCGGGTCAGAAACGATCGATTGCTTCTCGATCCCTGGACGCAGAAACCGATTTTTTTTACGTGAAAATACTTAGTTGCAGTCCCAGGCTTAAGAAACTCCGTTTCTTTGGTAGCCCTGACGCAGGGGTGCCTAGAAACCGGGTTTCTTAACGAAAATAATTCGTTGGAGCCTGCAGAAACGATAAAAAAACCCGGTTTCTGTAGTCCCTATGCGTAAGTCTTGTTCTTGCTTATTGCGGATGGCGGATAGCCGCTGTCTTTGGGTTTTAATCTGTCGCCGCGTTGCTGTTTAATGGGCTGTCCGGGCGGATTTGTGGAATGGTTTAAGAGTTAGTTGGGAGAAGTTTGGACAGTGGGCGAGGGACTCGGTGAAACAGGACTCGGTGAAGCAGGACTCGGTGAAGCAAGACTCGGTGAGGGATTTGGTGAAGGAGTGGATTGGTTGGATTTTTTGAGACCGACAAAAGCGTCGTAACGGGTGGTACGATCGCCAATGACGGCGGCTGTAACGCCGATCGACCGCGTGGCGTCTATCCACATTTTTTGGTTGGGTGGAAACTCCAGCAAAGCTAGGTTTTTCGGGTTAAACGCAGTCTCGGTGTCGATGAAGAAATTGCCGTTGTGGGGTTGAAGTTGCGATCGTACAGTTTTCTGAAACAGTTCGCTGCTTAAAAGCGGACTTTTCGGTGCCGGCACCATCGTCTCAATCACTGGAGCTCCTACTGTGATAAACGCTACATCGTTCATCCAGCCGCGAATTACCGTAATCCCTCCAAACGGCGATGTCCATTTTGTCGCAGGTTTGCCGCCGACTTGAATTTCCTCAACTCTAAACCCTTTCGTTTTCATCGTTTCATCAAGCTGTTTCAGGGATTTGTTGGCTGCGCCCCGGTTGTTTGTTTCCACCATAAATACAAATCCCGCAGCAAATTTGTCTTTGGGATTCTGCGCGGGGGCTGGTATTAATGATAGAGAAAATTCTCCCCCCATCCAGTTCATCAAGTCTTTATCTAAATCCAGGCCGGTAGTGGATTTTAAACCTGTGCGCAAAACTTGGGGATTAATCGGGGAAATCGGGTTGGCATCGGCTCCCAATACGTAGTCTTGCCACAAACGCTGCAAGTTGCCGCCGGATACCATCATTATTGTATTGCTTGGCAGACGGTTAACCATTTTTAGAGCATTGTTTTCTACTGGTATCCTTCTGGTAGAATCTGGTTTTAGCCAAGAGATTGATTTGAATCCAATTCCTTCTGCTTCCAGCGTCGCTGTAGTGGCAAATCCCTGATTTTGTTGCAGTTTTTCGAGGTTTTCCGGCGAAATTTCGCGGGCTGAGTTGGCGGCGGCATAGGCGGCGGCAACGGGTATATTGACGTAGATTTGACCGAAGGCGCCCGGACTTTTTATTTTTTCTATGGCGTCTGCATAGCCAGGGGTTTTTGCTAGGGAAGGTTCGCCTTTGTAGGTGTCGATTATTCTGTCTGTAGCGCTAGGATCTGTGGTGACTGCTAGATAGCTTGTGCCGAGTACCGCGACGGAGAAATTGCGATCGGGTACGCCTTGAGTTTCTGTGACTTGCACGCCTTTATAATTACGCTCAACTATTTTTCCTTTGCCCAGAGGTCTGGGTTTTGCTAATAATTCTTTGGCTTTGATCGGGTTGGCAATTGGCAGGATAATTGCCACTGACTGTTGAATTGGCGGAGGCGGGGGCACATTGGGTGCGGGCGGGGGGACTGGTATAGCTATTTTGTTGCGGAGAAAGGCTACCATTGCTGTGTTACCCACCCAGGGTTGAATGTCTTGCTGGTAGGCGTAGCCGTTGCTTGTCAGGACGCGATCGCGCATTTCGGTTAAAAACCTCTCAAAGGAAGCTTTTGACTCCGGCGTACCAAACTCTCGCAGTCTATTCCACTGGGATTCATCGGTGCTGATGGATAGGGTCATCATCGTATCTTGCGGGACAACGGTTGCCCCTGCCGGCAAATCTTTAGCGGAGCCACGGGAGAGGATGAGGTAGTAGGTGGCAAAGCCTAAACCGATCAGAAGTGTGGCGGCTCCGATCGTAAACAACAGGGAAGATTTATCTTTCTTAAACATTATTCGTAAGGTTCGGGTGCTCGCAACATCATAAATTATATTGGCGATTGGGCATGGGGGATTGGACATGGGGCATGGGGCATTGGTAATTTGTTGTTTTTTATTTGTTATTAGAAAAACTACTAACCAGTAACCACTAACCGCTATAGTCCTAGACGCAGAAACCCTTTTTTTACTAAATACTGGATTTGAGGGTTGAATCCTGATAAAAAAGTTGGTTTCTTTGGAATTTACCCATAAGCCCTACACTAACTACTCCCGAACCCCAATTCCCGATGCGCGATGCTTTTAAGCCCGATGCCCAATTCCCAATTCCCTGATGTTAGTTTCTGGCCTTAAAGTCTTTAAAGATAGTTTGAAACGAGTACATCAGCCGGTGGACATCGTTTGTAGCTCTCGGAAAAATGTTGAGTTCCCATTTTTTGCGAGCGGTAGTTAGCAGTTTGGCTACGGGTTGGGAGTAACTGTTAGAAATGAAATAGCTGCCGCCTTCGTAGCGAATGTCTGAGGCTAAGCCGATAAAAGCACCAGCCATTTCTAGTTTAAGTTCTGAGGTAGAGTGCTGAGATTTTACTGCTAAAATTACTTGCGAGTGCCGGGGTTCGCGGTTGAGCAAGCGGCAGATATTAGCTTCTTTTTGGTACAAAATTAAAACGTTACAGTTGTGCAGAACTCCGGCTCTACCTTGGACTTTTACTCCTAGGTGAACTTCCAGGGCTGGTTTGTCGGGAAATTCCACAACAGCATGAGTGTATGGATGTGCAGTTCCGTGGAGTTTTCCCGCTGTTTTTCTAAATGTTAAATATTTCGGTGTTTCGTCGTCTAAAACATTGTTATAATAAATATTACCCCCTTCATTAGCAACTGCTTTTAGCAGGATGGTGAATAGGTAAGCGTCAAAAATGCTTGATTGTTCTGCGAGGCCGTTGAAGTCTGGATCGATCGAGCTTTTTAATTTGCTTTTAATTGCGGAATTTGTGACGTAGTTGCTCGGCCCTGAAGGCAGTTTTTCGAGCAATTGCTTGAGGGCGATCGCCTGTTTGTGACGGGGGGCTGTGACGTTGGAAGTAAACTCGATTGTTTGGGCTGATTCTGCACCTGAATTCGCAAAGGTAATTTTTGTGCCGAGGGGAGAGGTTTCTGATTCTACTTTCAAGAAATAAGCTATTTCGTCTTCCATTTCGGAAGTGTTCACAGTCGCTTGCTCGATAGCATCAATTAACAGCAAAAGTTGTTCTTTTGCGGTATAATCTTCTATCTTGAGTAGAGGTGTTTTTCTTTTGAGCGATCGCTCTTCTATTACTTTGCCTATCTCTACAGTATCCCCTACTTGTTGAACTACCCAACCCAAATTCAACTCATCCAGAATTGCCGCCAGTTCTTGATAGAGTTTGGCGTACTCGATCTCGTCCATAATTGTTTCTGCGCTGCATACTATTCTGATTATACAAGCAGATTTGATTTTTTGGTCAATGGCTGGCGAGCAACTGGGCAGATTGCTTGTAATGGCCGATTGGCGGAGTGTTCGAGTGTCCGAGTGGGGGAAATCTTTGTCTTGGCCCAACATCCATCGGTTACATCCGTAAAATCCCGTACACTGCTGGTTGCCGAAGTTGCTGCTGCTTGAGAGAGACAATTGGCAGTAAGCTATTCTACGACATTTGTAGCGATCGAACTATGGCAACTATCAACGACAACTACCTCAAACTCAAAGCTGGCTACCTGTTTCCCGAAATTGGGCGCAGGGTGAAAGCATTTGCAGAGGCGAATCCCGAAGCGCCCATCATCCGGCTGGGGATTGGCGACGTGACTGAACCGCTACCCGAAGCTTGTCGCCAAGCGATGGTGGCGGCGGTGGAAGAAATGGGTTCGCGGGATACGTTTAAAGGGTACGGCCCGGAACAAGGTTATGAGTGGCTTCGGGAGAAAATTGCCGAGCACGATTTTAAGTCGCGGGGATGCGATGTTGATGCTTCGGAAATCTTTATTTCTGATGGTTCTAAGTGCGATTGCGGCAATATTCTCGATATCTTTGGCAACAATAATGCGATCGCAGTTACAGATCCTGTTTATCCGGTGTATGTAGACACGAACGTGATGGCCGGACACACGGGAGATGCGAACGAAAATGGCGAATACGGGGGCTTAGTTTACCTGCCAATTACAGCGGAAAACAATTTTACTGCGGAAATTCCCACGGACAAAAAAGTCGATTTAATTTACTTGTGTTTCCCGAATAACCCGACGGGGGCAACTGCAACCAAGGAACACTTGCAAGCTTGGGTAAATTATGCTAAAGCTAACGGTTCGATTATTTTCTTCGATGCGGCCTACGAAGCGTATATTACCGATCCGAGTTTACCGCATTCTATCTACGAAATTGAGGGTGCGCGGGATTGTGCGATCGAATTTCGTTCTTTTTCCAAAAATGCTGGTTTCACGGGTACTCGCTGCGCGCTGACAGTTGTGCCGAAGACTTTGACTGGAAAAGCAGCCGACGGTTCCGATGTCGAAATTTGGAAGTTGTGGAACCGCCGCCAATCTACTAAATTTAACGGTGTTTCTTACATCGTGCAGCGCGGTGCAGAGGCGGTTTATTCTGAGGCTGGCAAGGCACAGATTCAGGCATTAGTCAATTTTTACATGGAAAATGCGAAGATAATTCGCGAGAAATTGACAGCGGCGGGAATCCAGGTTTTTGGTGGCGAAAATGCACCTTATGTGTGGGTGAAAACGCCTCACGGTTTGTCGAGTTGGGATTTCTTTCAGAAGTTGCTGGAAACTTGCAATGTGGTGGGAACACCCGGTTCTGGTTTTGGTGCCGCGGGTGAGGGTTATTTCCGCATTTCGGCGTTTAACAGTCGGCAGAATGTGGAGGAAGCGATGAGACGGATTGTGGAGAAGTTTAAGGTTTAATTTCCTCTCCGGCTTAAACCGAAAGGCCGCCAGGCCGCCAGGGAATGAATTCCCTGGCTAATAGCGAAAGTCCTCTGAAGAGGACTAATGAGTTCTTCAGTCCTCTTCAGA